>URTZ01000150.1 GCA_900550825.1 uncultured Collinsella sp.
GGTCAGCTCGGGGTCGAGCGCCGAGGTCGGCTCGTCGAAGCACAGGATATCCGGCTTGAGCGCGAGCGCACGCGCAATGGCAACGCGCTGCTGCTGACCGCCGGACATCTGGTAGGGATACTTGTCGAGCACCTGACTGATAGACAGGCGCGCGGCCACATCTTGCACGCGGGTCGAAATCTCTGCCGAATTTGTGCGAGCGATGGTGAGCGGCAGGGCGATGTTCTCGCGTGCCGTAAGCGTATCGAGCAGGTTGGAGTCCTGGAAGATAAAGCCGAGCTCCTCGCGGCGGAACTGCGAAAGCTTGGCCTGCTTCATGCGCGTCACGTCCTGACCGTTAATGCGGATCGTGCCGCTCGTGGCGCTATCGATGGTCGACACGCAGTTGAGCAGCGTCGACTTGCCCGAGCCCGAAGCGCCCATGATGCCAACAAATTCGCCGCGGTTGACGGTAAAGCTGACGTCGTTGAGCGCGCGGGTCACGTTGCCCAGCGCTCCGTATACCTTTTCGAGATGCGCGACCTCCAGTACCGGGGTCGCCATGTGCGTGGTTTGCATACCGAGTCCTTTCTTGCAATTAGTCTACGGCATCTATAGTCGCAAGAAGACGAGTCGGCTACCATCGATATGGCTTACGCTTGCCTTACCGTTGTGTAAGGTACGCGTAGCTACCCTGCCACGTGTTGATGTTGAGAGAGGACTCCTGTTGAAGACTGTTCATGTTGCCGCTGGGATCATTCGCAAGGAAGGATCTGATGAGCTGCTTGCCGTGCAGCGCGGCTACGGCGACATGCAGGGACTTTGGGAGTTTCCCGGTGGCAAGCTCATGCGCGGCGAGTCGCCCGAGGACGCCGTACGCCGCGAGCTTATGGAAGAGTTGCAGGTCAAAGTCACCAATCTGCGCGATTTCTATACCGTTGAGTACGACTACCCCGATTTTCATCTCTCCATGGAGTGCTACTACTGCTCGCTGGCTAAAGAGTCTGGCGAGCCCCAGAAGCACGACCGCCAGCTCGATATCCGCTGGATTCCGCGCACCTCGCTTGCCACCGTTGAGTGGATGCCCGCCGACAAGGGACTCATTGATGCCCTAATTGAGTTGAAGGAAGACCGGCTTGAGGCCAACGGCGTTGCCAACGACGCCGAGGCCACCGCGACCGACGAGCCCGCCACCAAGCCCAAGCGCGCACCTAAGCGCCGTAGCAAAAAGCGCCCCAAACCAGGTCTGCTCGACGGCATCGACACCTCGGACCTTTCCGCCGACGAGCGTGAACTCGTGCGCCGTCGCGCCGCTATAAAAAAGTCCATGAAGGGCAACAAGCGTGCAAACACCAAGCCCGAGCTGCTCGTTCGCCAGCGCTTGCGCGCAGCGGGCCTTACGGGTTATCGCTTGGAATGGACGGTTCCTGGCAAGCCCGACATCGCCTTTCCCGGCCGCAAGATCGCTATCTTCGTCAACGGCTGCTTTTGGCACCGCTGCCCCAAGTGCAACCCTAGCCAGCCCAAGCGCAACGTTGAGTTTTGGGAGGCAAAGTTCCGTCGCAACGTCGAGCGCGACCGCGCTGCCGTGGCAGCACTCACTCAAATGGGCTGGACACCCATAACCATCTGGGAATGCGAGCTCAAAAAAGACCGCATCGACGCCACGATGGAAAAGGTCATCGAGCAGGTACGGGCCGCAGAGCCGCAGCGCTAACAGCGAGCATTCACACGCTCCGCACGTCCGCGCCACATCCACGTCACAAACCTTAGAAAGCCCTTAAGCTCAAAACCTTTCAAGAGTGTTACTCGATAGCTTTTACCTGCGGTTTCATCGCAACGTCAAACCTCATTAAGCCTTTCTTTAGCGCTTCTTTGCAGCAGCCGCGGCATAATACTGCCAACGCACGGGACCTAGCAGCACACCCCGTGCGCAACCTTTTGGTGGACATCGAGGAGGCCGCATAAGCATGCATTCTTCCAATGACGCAACACAGCAGCCATCCCTAAAACATGCAAACCTTTTCTCCTTCCCCCCGACACAGAGAAACGGCCTCCTCGACTCCCCCACCACAAAAACCAAACGCTCAACCGACCAGGAACTCAACCTGCGAGCATCCTTCGAAAAGCTCCAAGCATCCCTAGACAAGGCGTTCCCCGAACAGGCAAGAGCAATCTAAGCCCATCGCGCTTTATACTGATGCCATGCGAAACATGGATCACATAGAATTGCACCGCGGAGGACGCGAGGAAGCGTTTCCCGAGACCGCCGAAGACTGGCCCTATATTGCCGAACGCGCAGAATTCGCTCGCTATCCGGACAATTCCGTCCCCTGGCACTGGCATTCCGAAGTCGAGCTTTTCTACATGGAGCAGGGAGCGATTGACTATCGAACGCGCGCGGCTCATGAGCACGTACGCTTTGGGGAAGGGTCCGCCGGCTTTATCAACGGCGGCGTTTTGCACAGCACGCTGCAATCACCCAATTCGGCACCAGCCATTCAAATGTTGCATATCTTTCAGCCGTCGATGCTCGGCGATCCCGCGGGACGCCTTCAAAAGCGCTATATCAATCCTTTGCTGCAATGTCGAGGCGTCGATGTGCTCAAATGGTCGCCCACCAACCCCGACGATATGCCCTTTATCGATTTGCTAAAGAGTTCCTTTAACCACGACCTTCAACGGCCGCAGAACGAGATGGCGCTTCGGAATAGCTTGTCAGAGCTCTGGATTCAGATTTACGCCAAGGCCGAACCGCTCTTTTCCTCCGACAACGCCTCTTGGATGACCAACCGCGACGTACAGTTCAAGGCAATCCTGGACTATATCCGCGCAAACTATGCAGCCGCTATAGATGTGCCCCAGATGGCATCTGCAGCAGGCGTAAGCGAAAGAGAGTGTTACCGCATTATCGAAGCTTGCGCAGGAACGACCCCGGCGGCATATCTGCGCGCATACCGCGTAAACCGTGCTTGCGAACTTTTGGCACACACCACGCGAACGGTCCAGACAGTCGCGCGCCAATGCGGCTTTGCGACAGCAAGCCATCTTGGCCAGGTATTTAAAGAACAAATGGGATGCACTCCTTCGAGCTATCGAGCAGCGAGGCAGAATCTCGATAGTACCAGGCAGAAATCCCGCTAGCCCTTCTTCTGTCACTGCATCAAACTTGCAGGCAAACAACGGATAGGAGCTACTATATGAAGTACTTTGACTATATCGTGTTTGACGTTGATGGGACATTGGCAGATACAGAAGAAAGCGTGCTGTCATCGCTTGGCCAGATTATCCAAGAAGAAACCGGCAAAACGCTCCCCCGACACGAGCTTGAATTTGCCCTCGGCATACCCGGCAAGAACGCCCTTGAGAAACTTGGGATCTACTCACAGGCAACGCTGGATCGCTGGTGCCAAGTTGCCGCCAGCTTTAAAAGCACCATCAGCGTGTTTCCCGGCTTGCACGAAGTTATCGCAACACTCGCCGATAGCGGCTGCAAACTTGGCATCGTCTCCTCACGTGCGCGCGACGAATACGCAGAAGAAATTGCACCCCTTGGCTTCGATAAGTATTTTGAGCACATCATCCTTGTCGAAGACACAACCGAACATAAACCCGCGCCCGCACCCATGCTCGAATATCTCCGGCGTACGGGCGCGAATCCTGGCAACGTCGTCTACGTTGGCGACACCGTCTACGACGAACAATGCGCAACTTCGGCAGGGGTCAGTTTTGCCAGAGCGGCATGGGGATCACACCAAGACATCCCAAACGCCACCTACAACCTCAAAACCCCCAACGACCTACTAACCCTAACAACCAAATAACCCACGCGTCCCACCCTTTTAGCCCCAACGCCACAAGGGCGATTGAGCAGGACGGTTTGGGCGGGTCCCGTACTTAGTTTCCAAAATCATTCCGCAGCGCGAAGGCCCCCGTCGCCAACGCTTCGTAGAAGCGAGGCAACGGGGGCCTTCATGCGCGAGGACGATTTTGAGGGAACATCCCGACCGTCCCGGACAGGTATATGGGGAGGATGTCTACAGGTACTCGATTTGAGCGCCCTCGGTGTCGCACGTCAGAATATGCGTGTCACACTTGGGGAACTGCTCACGCAGCTTGACCTGCAGGAACTTTGCCACGATGGTGTCGTCGGTTACAGCCATGAGGGTCGAGCCCGAACCGCTGATCCAGATGGTCTTAGCGCCTCCGTTAAGGCAGGTGTCGCGCACGGCGTTGTAGTCGGGGATGAGGCGGCGGCGATAGGGCTCCTGGATGCGGTCGTCGTTGGCGGCAGCAATCAGGTCAAGGTCGCCGGTTTCCAGGCCGCGCGTCATGCCGGCGATGCGGCCCATTTGCCATACGGCGGTGGAGAGTGGAATCTCCTGCGGCACAACCTTGCGCGCTTCGCTCGTATGCACCTCGTAGGGCGGAATCACGGTAATAAAACGCAAGCGATCGCTCACCTCGTAGCGCAGGCACTGGGGGAGCGAATCGGTCGGCGTAAAGGAGCAGACGGCGCCGCCCAGGATAGCAGGGGCGACGTTATCGGGATGGCCCTCGACCTCGGTGGCAATGCGGACGAGCTCAGCGCGGTCGACGGTGTGGCCTGTCAGTGCGGCGGCGGCCATAATGCCGGCGACGACGCAGGTGGAGCTGGAACCCAGGCCACGGGCGACGGGCACGTCGGTCTGAATGTCGATAGCAACGGGAAAAGCCGGCTCGCCCCACGCGGCCAGAGCATCGACAAAGCTCACATAGACCAGGTTATTCTCGTTTTGGAACTCCTCGGGGCAGCCCGTGATGGTGAGCTTGTCGGCGCGCTCGAAGGTGAAGTGCGAGTAGAGGCTAACGGCCATGCCGAGGGTGTCGTAGCCGATGCCTAGGTTGGCGCTGGTTGCTGGGACGGTGATTTTGATCATGTGAGTCCTCCTGGGCGGGTCTGGCCGTTTAGTTCGCTGCTCGGGCAGTCCTGGCTCGCTCGGAAAGCACATTAAGTGCTTTCCGGCTC
>URTZ01000151.1 GCA_900550825.1 uncultured Collinsella sp.
CTCGATTGCCGCAGCAAGCGAGGCGCGCGCAGCGTCCCCCACGCCGGCGGCCTCGATTACCTCGAGTGCCGCCGTGGTCGTGACCGACGACATAATCTCGCGCACGGTCTTCGCGCCCGCGCCGGCCAAGGCCGCGTGGGCGGCCAGAATCTCCGCGCGGCAGTCGGCGGTACGCGAATGGGTGTCCATGATGCCGCCCGCGACCTTCACCAGCTTGCCGATGTGTCCCACAAGAAGGACATTGGTAAATCCCTCGCGAACGCAGCAATCAATCGCATCGCCCACGAAGTTGGAGATGAAGACCACCGGCGCACCGTTTAGGTGGAAATGCCCCGAGATGAACTGCCCGCCGTAGTTGCCGGGCGTGAGCACGACTCCGCGCCGCCCCATAGCCGCATGCTGCCGGATCTCGAGCTCGATGCTGTCGCGCAAGGCAGTGAGGCTGCGCGGCTCGACGATGCCCGTCGTGCCCAGGATGGAGATTCCGTCCTCTATCCCCAGGTGCGGATTGAAGGTCTTTTCGGCAAGGGCAACACCCTCGGGCACCGAAATCGTCACAGCAATATTTCCAGAAAAGCCGTGCGCGGCGCACACCTCGCGCACCGCCGAAGTGATCATCGCGCGCGGCGTCGCGTTGATGGCGGCCGCCCCCACCGGCTGCTCGAGCCCGGGCAACGTCACGCGCCCCACGCCCACGCCGCCATCGACGGAAACTTCCGATTCGCGCGCGGGCACGCCCTTGCTGCCCGCCGCGCCCGTGCCCGACCCCGCATGTTCCACGCGCGCGTACACGAGCACGCCGTCGGTCACATCGGCATCGTCGCCTGCGTCCTTTCGCACGGCGCACTGGGCGCACCCCTCGCCGATACATGCGTCGACCACGTCCGTCTCGACGGGCAGCCCGCCGGGGGTGACGATCGACACGCAGCCGACGGGCTTTCGTGACAAGAGCATCTCGCAGGCCGCCTTCGCCGCGAGCGTGGCGCAGCTCCCCGTGGTATAGCCGCAGCGAAGGCGGGTCGTCCCGGTATATATGTAGTGCTCGAAGGCCACGCTAGCTTCTCGCCTTCCGATACCCCGTGGCAAACGAAGGGTCGTAAAGCTTGCTGCGCTCGTACGACTCCGCTTGCGCACCGTTGTGCGCAAGCCCGCCGCGAGCTCCGAGCACGCGGCCCACCACCACGAGCGCCGTGCGGTCGATGCCCTCTCGCGCGCCCGCATCGGCGAGCGTGCCCACTGTGCAGCGCACCACGCGCTCCTCAGGCCAGGTCGCCTTGTACACGAGCGCCGCCGGCTCGTCGGAGCTGCGGCCAGCGGCCAAAAGCTCGGCGGAAAGCTCGGCGAGCATACCCGAGCTCAGGAAGATGATCATAGTCGAGCCGCTTTCCGCCATGGTGCGCATGCCCTCGCCCGCGGGCATGGGGGTACGTCCGGAAAGCCGCGTGATCACGACCGACTGGCTGATTCCCGGCAGCGTGTATTCCTGGCGAAGCGCCGCCGCGGCACCGCAAAAGCTCGACACGCCGGGCACCACCTCGTAGTCCACGCCGCGCACGTCGAGCGCGTCCATCTGCTCCTGGATGGCGCCGTACAGGCACGGGTCGCCCGTGTGCAGGCGCACCACTTCCTCGCCCCGCGCATCTGCCGCGCACATCACGTCGAGCACTTCCTCCAAGGTCATGTGCGCGCTGTCGTAGACGATGCAGGATTCCTTGCACTCGGCGAGCAGCTCGGGGTTCACAAGGCTTCCCGCCCAAACGACCACGTCGGCCGCGCGCAGAAGGCGCGCCCCGCGCAGCGTGATAAGGTCGGCGGCGCCCGAGCCTGCGCCAACGATATGAATCATCCGAGCCTTCCCTTCCCGTTTCTCATCGCAACCGTTTACGCCGCCATTCGCGCAGCGGGCAAAACACGGCGCCTGCGGCGGCAATCGGCGCAAATACGCAGGCAGGAGGCGCAATGCCGCCCGCCCTGGCTTTGACACGTTCACAAGTGCCCACTATCATAGTAAAAGATTCGGCAACGAGCATATGACAATCGGATAAAAGGAAATGACCGGCGCGGCGCCCGCACAGCCCGCGCTGGCTTGCGGAGGGAACCAGGTGGGAATCCTGGGCAAGGGACATTGCTGTATAGGACGCGCGGGCGAACCGCCTCGCGCCCCAAGCCAGACTGCTTCGCCTTTTCCTCACGGCATCGCCGTGGCGTTAGCTCCTTGTGAACCCCGAGGGATGCGCTTTTCTTTCGCTTGTGCCGACAAGCAACTGTCGCCGGGGGACCGGCAAACCGAGGAAAGGAAAAACCATGTCCGACCAGATGTCACGCCGCGGCTTCATGGGCGCCGCAGCAACCGGAGCCGTCGCGCTCGCCGGAGTCGCGCTCGCGGGCTGCTCCAACATCTCCGTGAGTTCCGAGAAATCGAGTGAAAAGGAGAAGGCCGTGAAGCCGGTCATCCTCGTCACGAGCTTCGGCACGAGCTACAACGACTCGCGCCACATCACCATCGGCGCCATCGAAGACGCTATCCGCGAGAAGTACTGGCAGGACTACGACATCCGCCGCGCCTTCACCGCGCAGATCATCATCGACAAGCTGAAGAAGCGCGACGGCATCACGATCGACAATATGACCGAGGCGCTCGACCGCTGCGTGGAAGACGGCGTGAAGGAAATTGTCGTGCAGCCGACGCATCTCATGGCTGGCCTGGAATACGCCGACGTGAAAGACGAGCTCGACAAGTACGCCGACAAGTTCGACAAGATCTCGCTCGGCGACCCGCTGCTCACCTCCGACGACGACTACAAGAAGGTGGCCGCAGCCATTAATGAGAACATGGCGTCCTTCGACGACGGCAAGACGGCGCTGTGCCTCATGGGCCACGGCACCGAAGCCGATTCCAACGCCGACTATGCCAAGATGCAGGAAGTGTTCAAGAACGAGGGCTTGACGCAGTTCTTCGTCGGCACCGTCGAGGCTGAGCCGACCTGCGAGGATGTTATCGCCGCCGCGAGCGCCGCAGGGTACAAGAAGGCCGTGCTCGCGCCGTTCATGGTGGTCGCGGGCGACCACGCGAACAACGACATGGCAGACGAGACCGACCCCGACAGCTGGGCTGCGAAGTTCGTGGCCGCTGGCTTCGAAGTGACGTGCCTGCTCCAGGGTCTGGGACAGAACGCCGCGGTCGACGACATCTACGTCTCGCACGTGGACGACGCCATCGCCAAGCTGTAAACTCGCCGCGCACGGGGGCGCCGGTCGCGTCCCCGTGCAACGGGCATGCGCCTTCCCCGACCGACGGCGCATGCCCGTTGCATTCGCATCCCGCCCGCCCACCGCACGGCGCGGGCGGTCGAAGCGATTGAAAGGAACCCCCTCCATGTTGAAGAAAACCCTCGCCTTCGCCCTGTCAGCGGCGCTTTTTGCGTTCTCGCTCGCCGGCTGCGGCGGAAATTCAATCGACAGCGCAAAGGCAAGCGATGCCGATTCCCAGGAAAAGACCGAACAGGCGGCCGATGCGCCCGAGGGCGCAAGCGCTGCCCCCATCACCGCCGACAAGGTGGCCGACGGCACCTATCCGATCACCGTAGATTCCAGCTCGAACATGTTCAGGATTGTGGACGCCCAGCTCATCGTGGAAAACGGCTCCATGCACTGCGTGATGACGCTTTCCGGCACGGGCTACGGCAAGCTCTTCATGGGCACGGGCGACGAGGCTGCCGCCGCGAGCGAGGCCGACTTCATCCCCTATGTGGAAAACGCAGAAGGCAAGTACACCTACGACGTGCCCGTTGAAGCGCTCGACGAGGACACCGCCTGCGCCGCGTGGAGTATTAGAAAAGAGCAGTGGTACGACCGCACGCTCGTGTTCGAATCCGCTGGCGTCGATCTGCGCGCCGACGCACTGAAGTAACGCCATGCGGTCGATTCTTCCCAAGGGGGAAAACAGAAAGCGCCACAGAATCGCGGCGCGCGCGATCGCCTGCGTTCTCGTCGCCCTGCTCGCGCTTCCCTTCGCGGGGTGCAGTGCGAGCCCGAACGCGACCGGTGGCACGGAAGGCTCTCAGGAATACACTGTGAGCGTCTCGCTCTCCGGCGGGTCAGGGCGCGCAAGCATCGCCTCACCAACCACAATTGTGAAGGATGGCGACACCTACACCGCGACCATCACCTGGTCGAGTTCGAACTACGACAAGATGACCGTCGACGGCGTGGACTACGCGCCCATAAACGACGGCGGCAACTCCACGTTCGAGATACCCGTCACGCTCGACGAGGACATCGCCGTGTCGGCCGAAACCGTCGCCATGTCGACGCCGCACACCATCGACTACACGCTCCACTTCGACTCATCCACCATGAAGGAGAAATCGGGCGACGATGCAAGCGGCGACTCCCCCGCGGGAACGGCTTCAAGCGCCGCGGCCGACTTCCACAACCCAGATTTGGGCTGCGGCTGGGAGCCGACGGGGACGCTTCAGCTTGAATACGCCAAGCACTTCACTGTCGACGAGTTCGAAGGCGGCCTGCGGCTTATCTGCGTTTCGAACGGGGAGCGCTTCCTCGTGGTACCGCAAGATGCGAAGGTACCTGATGGGTTGAGCTCTGACATCGCGGTCATAAGGCGCCCCGCCGACAAGGTGTACCTCGTGTCGTCGGCGACGATGTGCCTGGTCGACGCGCTCGATGCGAACGACAATATCATTATGTCGGGCACGAAGGCCGACGATTGCTCGGTCGCGGGCTTCAAAAGCGCGCTCGAAAGTGGGGCGATCGCCTACGGCGGCAAGTACAGCGCGCCCGACTACGAGCGAATATCGGCCTCGGGCTGCACGCTCGCCATCGAGAACACCATGATCAACCACACACCCGATGTGAAGGAAAAGCTGCAGAAACTCGGGCTCGTCGT
>URTZ01000152.1 GCA_900550825.1 uncultured Collinsella sp.
GCCTCGGCGAATTCGCCCTGATGCACGCAGGGAATGGTATAGGTGACCATGGGTTCATCCGCATCGAGTGACACGTCGCCCGTCAGCGGACCGTGACCCCATGCGCGAAAGTTATCGCCCTTGACGGCCGCCGTCCCGGCAGCGGCATTTGCGAAGTACACTTCCATCTCGACATCGTCGGAATCCGCAGACCAGCCGTCACCCACGAACTTCCAGTAGAGCTCGGCGGTATCGGCCCAGTTCATAACCGCACCGGTCATGGTGTAGCTCACGTAATAGATCGCGCTGTCGCCGCTCTCGTGGGGGCTGAACACCTTAATCCTTACGCCGTCACCGGTCTGCTCGACCGTATAGACGCCAGAGTCGCCCTTGTTCGCGCTATCGACTTTGTTAAACGCGGTGTCCTCTTCCTCGACACTCTGCACATCGACGCCCGCCGTGCCGCCCTGCTGGTTGGCTCCCGTATTGATCTCCCAAAACACGCCGTTGATGTCGTCATCGAAATCAAACTGGCGCCCCTCTACAACGGTCAGCGATCCATCGGCTTCAACCGTGGCACCGATATAGGTTTGGGTCATGGAGTAGCCGTCGGCGTGCGCGGCGGCAGGCAGCAGCAACAACGCAAGCGCAACGAGCGCGCAGACGGAAGCGAATCGCGCAAACAGGTGGCGCTGCCGGCTGACTTTGGCGGCGAGGGTGTTCATAGGCACATCCTTTATCTGTGATATCAACAGCGTTATTGTCCCACGTTTGCGAGCGTACGACACGACCGTCTAGGTAAGCGGGGCGTCAATTGGGACAAAAGTCACGCCCGCGCCCGGCAGCTAGTCATTGGGGACGTTCTTAAATGACTAGTCATTAGGGACACCCTTGGCATGGCCAGCGCCAGCAATAGATACCACTTCATAGCTCCATCACAGGTGTAGCGGCTTTGTGTGGGCGCGGCACGCGTTGATTGAGCCGCCAACCGAGGGGCATAAAGCAGTTGAGCGAAAACGGTTTGCCCCTTTGCCGTTCGCTTGAGGATCATGTCCCCCTTTTCCGCGGAAACCCCGGCAGTTGCGAAGAGCTGCCGGGGGTTCTGTCGTTTGAGGGGTTGAAGGGGCTAGCTTGCGAGCGGTAATCGAGATGTTGAGCCGGTGCCCGCCGCGCACAACACGCGGCCTCGACAACTTGCGGACCACAGTGACGCCTCCCCATCGCGCCCCGCGCTATACTCGTCCGCATGGATATCAACGCATGCAACATAGCAACACACGCCGTGGCCACGTCGACGGCGTCCAACAGCAAGCTCGCCCCCGCCCTCGCGCCCGTCGTGGGCCGCTTTGCCCCGTCGCCCTCGGGCCGCATGCACCTGGGCAACGTGTTCAGTTGCCTGTGTGCGTGGCTTTCGGCCCGCAGCCAGGGCGGCAGCATCGTATTGCGCATCGAGGACCTGGACGATCGCTGCAAGCGCCCGGAACTTGCCGCCCAATTGATTGACGACCTAGCTTGGCTGGGGCTTGAGTGGGACGAAGGCCCCTACTACCAGCACGATCGCCTGGACTTGTACGAGGACGCCCTGCAACAGCTGCAAGACGCCGGCCTCATCTATCCCTGCTTTTGCACGCGCGCCGAGCTCCACACCGCAAGCGCGCCGCACGCCAGCGACGGCACGCCCATCTACCGTGGCGCCTGCCGAGGCCTTTCAGCCGAAGAGGTTGCCCGCCGCAGCGCCCTGCGCGCCCCGGCCACACGCCTGCGCGTGCCCGCCGTCGACGACCTCGCCGGCGACGTGATCGAATTCGTTGACCGCACGTACGGAGCCCAATGCGAGGCACTCGCCACCGAGTGCGGCGACTTTTTGGTGCGCCGCAGCGATGGCGTGTTTGCCTATCAGCTAGCCGTGGTGGTCGATGACGCCGCCATGGGCGTCACCGAGGTCGTGCGCGGATGCGACCTGCTGGGCTCCACGCCGCGCCAAATCTACCTGCAGCATCTACTGGGACTGCCCACGCCGCACTACGCGCACATTCCGCTGCTCATGTCACCGGACGGCCGCCGCCTTTCCAAACGCGATCGCGATCTGGACCTGGGCGAACTACGCACCCGCTTTGGCACGCCCGAGGCACTGCTGGGATGGCTCGCCGGGCAAACAGGCATCGCGCCGGGCACCACACCGCGCTCTGCCGAGCAGCTGGCCGAGCACTTTAGCTGGGATGTTATCCGTACGCATCGGGAGAACATCACTGTAACGGTCGAGTAGCCAGCCACCCCGCCTCTACGCAACATCCCAGGGCTGGAGTTCGTCGCCCAGGCGAACGATGCAGTCGTAGAGCACGGTATGGCGCTCGGCCGGGTTGACATCCCGATGAAAATGCCCGTAGTACCAGCGTTTGTAATCCAAGTGGTCTTCCAGCTCATCGAAAAATGCCGTAAGCCGATCAACGGCGGGGTAATTCCAGCCGGGTGCCGGATAAAGCGTGGGCGAAAGCATGTGCGTAGAGCAGGTGTGGGTGATCACGTAGTCGACCTTCCAGCCCACGCTGTCGAGCTTTGCCCGCGCCTCCTCAAAGTTGCGCTCGTCCGGCAGCTCCTGCGGCCACCAGCTGGAATACGGAATGCGGTATTCCTTATCCACGCTCGTGGCACCGCCCATGGTAAAGATCGTTGAGCCGTCGAGCTCAAAAACCTCACCGCGCGTCAGGCGCCGTATGGGCGAGGTATCCGACAGGCGCTGCGTCAGCCCACCGTGCCACAACTCCATGGGGCGCTCCGCCCAATGATCGAAACGCTCGTGGTTGCCGTCGACGAACAGCACGGTATAGGGGCGCGATTCCAGCCAAGCGATATCGGTGCATTCCTCGGCAGAGAAATCCCACGGAAAGCCAAAGTCGCCCGCGACAATCAGATAGTCGTCGCTCGTCAGGCCATCCCCAAGGTCCCAATCGCGCAGCTTTTGCATGTCGAGGCCGCCATGAATATCGCCCGTCACATAGACCGTCATCGGATCACCACTTCCCTGTAAGTCGCCAGCCCGCATTCTGCACGATCGCTAAGCCAACCGTTCCAGCCCTTCCATCCCTTAGGGCTTACCCCTCGTTCTTCCAACCAAACGGATCAAACACCCAAAAGATCAGATCGAGCACGCCGCCGGTCATCATGGCGCCGGCAAGGGCCATACAAACGTGCAGAGAGCTGGCACTTCGGAGCACGTCGAACGGCCCCAGAACAGCCAGCAGCGCGACCGCTGCGCCGGCCACGCACAGCGCGAGGCATGGCCCCGCGTCCTTAACGCATTTCTTTGCGAGATGCTTGGTGTTGTCGCTCATCAATATCGAACTCCTTAGAAGATCGTTGTTCAGATGTATGCCGCCGCGGCAGAGCAGGGCGGCAGGGCAAGTGTCACATGCCGTGCGGACATCAATGGAGAAACCGCCTGCTCGACCAACCCTTGACGCCGTTTTGCACCGGCACCCCATCCCCCGCTATCGAGGTCTAATACTTTTCCGCGAAGTGAACGTCTGTTTTTGGACCCCTGAAGCATCCACATTTTTCGTCGGCAAAATCGCAGGATTCCAGCACCGAAACCGCAGGAAACGGCACCTCTAAAGTGTCGATGCTTCGGGGGTCCGATTTAGCTCGTTCACTTCTCGGGAAAAGTATTAGACCTCGTCGGCAGCAGCCCAAAAGGTGAGTCGTTTCTCCCCCGCGCAACCCAATAGACACATTCCGCTCCTCCCTCACACCACCCAAAAACTCATCCAACATTAATCTTGGCTCAAGAATCGCTTAATCTATAACCTGCACTATAGAGTTCGACCAAGGGCGGGGCGGCGCAACGCAGTCCGCCGAACGCAACGCTCGAGCCCGGGCAGATCGCCCGGCGTCGCGCCCATCGAACGAAAGGACAGGTCATGGACGACCTCGAAAAAGTTGAAACCATCCGCACCAAGTGCAACGTAAGCTACACCGATGCCAAGGCCGCACTCGACGCCGCCGACGGCAACGTTTTGGACGCCATCATTTGGCTCGAGTCGCAGGGCAAGACGCAGACCACGTCGGCGCATGCCGCCACCGAGTCCGCGCCAGTCGATGAGCCCTCAGCCGAGATGGTCGCAGCGCAGGCCGCCTACGAGAAGTCGAGCGAAAAGACCGACTTCTCCAAGAAGATGGACAGCGTGTGGGAGTACCTCAAAAAGCTCTTCCGCCTGAGCCTGGACACCAAGTTTATCGCCACGCGCCGCGATGCGATCATCCTCAACATCCCCATCCTGATTCCCATCGTCGCCCTGTTTGCCTGGGGCGCCACGATATGGCTGATGCTGATTGGTCTGTTCTTTGGCATGCGCTACCGCATCGACAGCGACGGCGACGTGCCCGGCAGTATCAACAACCTTATGAATCACGCCGCCGACGCCGCGGACGACATCAAACAAAATCTCAACGACGACAAGTAATCGCAGATGGGGGCACGCATGGCACGAATCCTGATCGTAGAGGACGAGGAGAAAATCGCCCGCTTTGTGACGCTCGAGCTGGAGCACGAGGGCTACCAGGTGGAGCACGCCGCCGACGGCCGCACCGCTGTGGACCTGGCACTGGAGCGCGACTACGATTTGATTCTGCTCGATGTGCTGTTGCCGCAGCTCAACGGCATGGAGGTCCTGCGGCGTGTCCGCAAGCACAAGGATGTGCCGGTGATTATGGTCACCGCGCGCGATGCCGTGATGGACAAGGTTGCCGGGCTCGATGCCGGCGCTGACGATTACCTGACCAAGCCGTTTGCAATTGAGGAGCTGTTCGCACGGATCCGCGTGGCGCTGAAGCGCTCGGAGACCGTGCGGGCGGCTTCGGGCGTTGGTGGCGCCGGTGCCGGGGCGGGTATGGCGAGCGGCACGGCCGCCGGTATCGCCACTATGT
>URTZ01000153.1 GCA_900550825.1 uncultured Collinsella sp.
GCCTTATCCTTCACGATGGCCACATACTCCTTTACATTGGCCGCCGTGGGGGTGATCTCCATCAGCTGGAGGATGTAATTGCGGGAGGTGTTCTCGTCGTACACCCCGTTCTGCTTCATGTGCTCCAGCACCGTCACCGGGTCGATGGGCTTGGCGAAGGTGAACATGGAGAAGATCGTTTCAAAGATCTCCCGGTTCTGCGGCAGATAGAAATCCGCGCCGCGCACCGCCGTCATAACGTCCGGCAGGCAGGACGGGTCGATCAGGCACGAGCCGAGCACTGCCTGTTCCGCTTCCGCGGACCAGGGCACCCGCCGTCCGAGCAGTTCTTCCATCCGCTCTTACTTTTCGATGACGAGCAGCTGCACGGTGCCGTCGATGCCGTAGCCGAACTTGCACTTGACTTCAAAGCTGCCGAAGCTCTTGATCGGCTCGGCCTGCACGATGCGGTTCTTCTCGATGGAGACGCCGTGCTGCTCGCGCAGCGCGTCCACGATCTCCTGCGACGTGACGCTGCCGAAAAGACGCCCGTTCGCGCCGGCCTTGGCGCGCACCGTGACGATAACGTCCTTGAGCTTGGCGGCGGCCTCCTCGGCCTCGGGTGTCTCGGCCTTACCACGGCCCTTTCCGCGGCCACGGCCCTCGCCCTGGCCCTGAGCGGTGCGAGCATCGGATTCGGCATCGCGACGACGGCGCTTGGGCATCGATGTGCCGGCCAGACGATCGGCGCTCGACAGGCCATCGCCCACGTCGACGCCGTTTTCGCGATCGAGTTCCATGAGCGCCAGACGCATCTCGGGCGACTCGATGCGCTCGAGCACGTCGCGCGTCACGCAGTCGGGGCGGCAGTTGCAGCCCTGCTCGGCGGCCTTCTTTTTGCAACCCTCCGAGCACGTCATATCGGCCAGGTTGACCTTAAAGACTTTGCCGTTCTCCAGGCGCAGCACCAGCTGCTCACGCGGCGTGTCATATTCCTGGATGCGCGCCTTGCCAAGCGGCGTATCGATAAGCGTCTTCTTTTTGGGCGCGCGGCTCTTAAAGTCCTTGTACGCCTCGAACTCGTAGCGCAGGCAGCACATCAGGCGGCCGCAAACGCCGCTGATCTTGGACGAGTTGAGCGGCAGGTCCTGCTCTTTTGCCATGCGGATCGAGACGGGCTCAAACTGTCCGCCAAAGCGCGTGCAGCAGAGCTCCTGGCCGCACTGGGCATAGCCGCCCACCAGGCGGGTCTCGTCGCGCACGCCGATCTGGCGCATGTCGACGCGAATGTGCAGCGTCGAGGACAGGTCCTTGACGAGCTGACGGAAATCGACGCGCTCCTCGGCCGCAAAGTAGAACACGGCCTTCTCGCCGCCAAACAGGTACTCGACGCCGACCGGCTTCATCTCGAGGTCGAGCTCTTTGACCAGACGGCGGAAATCGACCATCGCCTCGTCGCCCTGGATGGCCAGGTCGTCGGCAAGCTGCAGGTCGATGTCGCTCGCCACGCGCAGCACGGGCTTGAGCGGCTGGCCGATCTCATCTTGCGGCACCTCGAAGGGATCGTCCGTGACCAGGCCGATCTCGGTTCCGCGCTCGGTGGAGCAAATGGCATAATCGGCCTCGAGGATATCCAGATCCTGCGGGTCGAACCACAGGTCGCGCGAGGCGTAGGTAAACTTAACGGGTACGACTAACGGCATTTCAGTGCCTTCCTGATATCGAACAGCATGACCTCGATGGCCAGCTGGGGAGTAACGTTTCTGGCGATGTTGCGCTCAGCCGTGGCAACCGCCTCGAGCGCCTGGGTGGCACCCGCAACATTCGTCGCGGCGGCAAGCCGCCCGATCGTGTCGCGCACGTCTTCGTTCACGACGTCGGCCGCCTCATCCTGAAGCGTCAGCAGCACGTCGCGCATGAGCGTCCGCGCGCTCGCCAGCGCTTCCATGATACCCGAACGCTCGCGCGCGTTGAGTTCGCGCTTGTTGCGGTCCTCAAGCTGCTTCAATGCTCCACGCGACAGATAGTCGGCGTTTTGCTCGAGCACCTTTTCCTGTGTGGACTTGACCTCGGCGAGCGGTGCCTTAACGGCGACGATGAGCGACTTGGCGCGGCTGAGCACATCAGCCTCGTCGGCAGCGATGAGCGAATCGATGGCGCGGACCATTTGGCGGCGAGCATCCTGGCGCTCGGCACTCTTAAGGAACTCGATGCCGCGTGTGGGGCTTCCCGCCACGGCGACCGCCATGCGGCAACGCGCGAGGTCCTGACCCGTCGCGCGACTCACGGCCTGCGCGGCCACGGTGGGCGACACCAACCGAAACGGCACGCACTGACAGCGGCTCACGATGGTGGGCAACATCACGTCTGCCGAGGTGCCCAACAAGATGAACATAACGCCCTCGGGCGGCTCCTCGAGTGTCTTGAGCAGCGCGTTGGCGGTGTTAGCGCGCAGTTGCTCGGCACGATCGATGATGTAGACCTTGGCCTTGGCACGGATGGGCGCCAGCGGCACGTCATCGAGCAGCTCGCGGGTCTGGGCAATGAGGTAGCCTGTGGCGCTCTCGGGCGTGTAATAGTGCACGTCAGGATGCGTATGCCGAGCAACGCGTACGCAGCTGTCGCATGCTCCGCAGCCGTCCTGCTCGCACAGGAAGGCCTGGGCGAGCGCCCATGCGGCATCGAGCTTGCCGGCACCGGGAGCGCCCAAAAACAGGTAGGCGTGCGATGCGCGGCCGCTGGCGACGGCGTTGGTCAAAAAATCGCGAACGCGCTCTTGGGTGTCGAGCTTGGCCAGCAGGCTTGCCTGAGCGGGGGCCATGTTACTCGGCCTCCTTGGCAAGCGCGGCGGCGACAGCATCTTGCGAAATGTCGAGACCGTACGCGCGAATCTGCTCGACCGTCTTCTCGAAGACTTCCTCGACGGTCGCAGTGGCGTCGATGAGCTTTACGCGGTTTGGCTCCTCGGCAGCAATAGCGCAAAATCCCTGGTAAACGCGCTCTTGGAAGGCCATGCCTTTTGCCTCCATGCGATCTGCCGCGCCACGGGCTGCCATGCGTAGCGCCGCCTGCTCGGGCGTGATGTGGTAGACGAGCGTGAGCGCCGGATGCGTACCGGCGACAGCCAGGTTGTTGGCATCGCGTACCATCTGACGGTCGAGGCCATCGGCAAACGCCTGGTAGCAGGTCGTGGAGTCGTAGAAGCGATCGCACAGGACTACCTTGCCGGCCGCGAGGGCGGGAGCTATGACCTCGTGCACCAACTGGGCACGCGCCGCCTCGTAGAGCAGCAACTCGCAGGTGTCTCCCATCGCCGTATTGGCGGGGTCGAGCAGCAGGGCGCGAATCTTTTCGCTGATGGCAGTGCCGCCCGGCTCACGCAGGGTCACAACCTGGTAGCCGGCAAGGTCGAGCGCACGGGCAAGCAGGCGCGCCTGCGTAGATTTACCGGCGCCATCGACACCCTCGAGCGTAATGAAGCTATGTTGAGCGGGCTCAAAAGCCATGGGCGCAGCCCCTTCCTACAAGGCGCGTAAATGCAGATATATATCAACCAAGCCATGATACCCCAGTGCTCGGTGCGTCCCCAATGGCTAAAGGTGCCTTTCCAAAGTTGCGGTGAAATAGGGACTGATTGAAGCTCTGAGACCGCCAAACAGTCCCTATTTCACCGCAACTTATGAAGGGGAATTTTGGACGCTGGGTATAATCGTCGTATTGCATTGAAATGTGGCGAAAGGAGTGGCAATGTCTCGGTATTGCGCCTCGTGCGGCAAACTTCTTGCAGATGATGCCAAGTTCTGCACCTCATGCGGTGCACCCGTTGAGCAGACAACCGCAAGCAATGGCCAACCCGCGTTTGAGCAGACCGGCTTCCTCGATACGCCGCAAGCTAAGCCGGACGACTCCCTCGCCTATCGCCCCGACCCCGCCGCCAGCCCCGCAGCGGTCGAAACGACGCAGCGCATACCCGTCGCGGACACCCCGCCCCAACAGCAACCGGCATCTACGTACGCGCCTGATTCACCACAGGCCCCCGCCGCCAAAAAGAGCAGCACCAAGGCGCTTATCGCCGTTATCGTTGTGCTCGTGGCAATTATCATCGCCTTGGTCATCTTTTTTGTGATCAAGCCTTTCGACAACGCCGCCACGCAAACGACTGCCGAGATTACTAAGCTGCACCATGATGTTGACGATGATGACCTCAAGCCTCTCGACGACCCCAATAGCCTCTACGATGATGACGACGAGGACGACGAGGACGACGGCGAAGCAACCCTCTCCGAGCAGAACCTCTACCGTCGCCTGAGCGAATACTACGATCTGCTCGAAGATCTCGATAGCCAGGTCCGCGCCTGCGCGCAGGCCTTCAATGGCAGCTATCTGGAAGAAGATCGCACCGCCCGTCAAAATCTCGCCGACGTCGCCGAGCGCACGGAGGACACCATCGAGCAGTATTACGACATCGTCGAGGACCTGGACGTCCCGACGAGCTCCAAGAACTACAGCTCCTGGAAAGACATCGTTGCCCTGTATGACGACCTGGACCACCGCATTGACGCGATCTGCGATGCCTGGGAGATCAGCCTGAAGTACGCAAAGCCCGCGGACCACAAGAATGAGATCGTGGCGCCGCTGTCACGCGACAACGTGGCGGGCACCAATGACAATAAGTACCGCCTAGACTTTGAGGAGCGCTATCCCGGCGCCAAACCCGTCGAAGTGAACTAGTCACATGCGACGGTCTTAAACGACTAGTCATTTAAGAACGTCCCCAATGACTGCCTAAAAAACGAGCGAGGATCGCGGGGTCCTCGCTCGTTTTTGTTTTAGGTGATGTTTCGACCGTGCGGCTACTTGTCGGCAGCGGTCTTTTTGGTAGTCGACTTCTTGGCCGTCG
>URTZ01000154.1 GCA_900550825.1 uncultured Collinsella sp.
AGATGCGCACGCAGGCGCTCGGCATCGATATCGAGCGTTGTCTCGGCATTGACCTGGGCCAAACGATAGCCGACAAAGTAGGGCGAAACCACCCAACGCGGCAGCGCCTTGGCAATGGTCCGACCGCCCAGGTGATAGAAGAACAGGTTGTACGACTCTGCGCGACCACCGTGGTGCTCGTTCAGGATATAGCGCAGAGCTACCTGGATCGCATCGGCGAAGAGATCCGCCTCGGCTTGGTCTCTTGTGTCATCGCTAGCGGCGATTCCTTGCGGGGCTGAAACGTTTACCTCAAAGAACCCCATGATGGGTTCGGTTGAGATGTTGACCGCGATTCTCCCCTGTTGCCAGACATTGATGCCTTCGAAATTGGCGGAAGTCAGCGAAGCATAGCCGTCTTCCTGCTCCAAACCCACAATCTGCATGTGCGGATGAACGAGACTACCGCCCGAGAGCGGGCCCTTGTTCTTGTACATGAGCACACTTGGATACTGCTGCGAATCGATCATCTGCTGCCAGCAACCCAGGGCAAACCGCATAACATGATGCAGTTCGTCCGGCGCATAGGTCACCAGGTCGGCGTCGTGGTCGGACGACTCAATCAATACGGTCTGGCGAGTGGCCCGCAAGGTCTTAAACTTATTCTCGAGCCAGATGCAGTCACCGTCGCGCCGGATGATATTGGCGAGTTCCTCGGTATCGCAAAAGGGGCACGCGGTGCCGGGGCGGCGGTTGTCGTCGGGCTTACCGCTCGCCTGCCGAACGTCAAATACCAGCGCCACGGGTTATACCTCCAGCGGCACAATCTTGGTGCCATGGAGCTCGGAGACGCCCAGTGCCGCCGCCACGGTATCGCGGTTGGCCGTGGAAATGCCGCCGCCGGGAAGGATGGCCAAGCGGTCGCCCGCATACTCGATCAAGCGGGCCAAGTTTTCGAAGTTGTCCTCGATCGGCGTACCGGCAGCGCCACCATGCGTCAGGATGCGTGTGATGCCGCAGTCGGCGAGTGTGTCAATCGCGTCGAGCTGAGCCTCGGGCGAGAGCTGGTCAAATGCCATGTGGAAGGTGATGTCGATGGGCTCACGCTTACATTCCTCGGTCGCGCAGCCCGCGGCCATCACGAGGGCGCCCAACGTAAGCTCGTCGAGTGCCCATCCGCCAGCGCAGGGCTTGCAGCAGCCAAAGGCCAAGCCGTCAACGCCGGCGCTCACGGCAAGGCCCAGGTCCATCTCCATCATACGCAACTCGTCCTGGTTGTAGTGAAAGTCGCCGCCACGCGGGCGAATCATGCACATCACCCGTGCATCGTGCTCGTGGGCATAGTTGGTCGTAGCGCTGATAACGCCGGCCGAAGGCGTGGTGCCACCAACGGCAAGGTTATCGCACAGCTCGATGCGCTTTGCACCGGCATCGATAGCTGCCGGCACCCGCTCAAAGTTCTCGGCACAAAACTCGTACACCATAGATAGACCCCCAGATGACATTTCTATTTCCACACGGCATTGTCGCACTTTAAAAACCAACCCGCATGACAGAGCAAAATGATTTGGTGGGGACGAAGGAAAACGTCCCCAACGACTACCTCCAACGCCGCAGGCAGAGGACGGACAGCGAGCGGGCACCAGAGCGAACAAATTGGCATGAAAAGAGGACGGCATAGACCTTCTGGTCATGCCGTCCTCTTTGAATGACAAGTTGTCGCTCTGGTGCCCGCACAGCGTCGAGCAGTTGCGGCGTTTGGTAAAACGCCGCAACAAACTAGCTCAGCATTGCATCCATCATCTCGGAGTTGACAGAGTCGTCGGCAGACCACTCGCCGTCGTCGTTGCAGGTGTACTTGAAGATAACCGTGGTCTTCCTGGGCTCGGTTGCCTTGGTCACATCGACCATAACCTGACCTGCCATCTTGTACAGCTCGTCATCGGAAGGAACCGTATCAAGCGCGGCGACCTTCTCCTGATACTGGGTGGAGAAGTCCTCGACGATCTTGTTCATGGACTTGCAGGTGATGGAGACCTCGGCGGTCGCGACACCCTTGTCCTCGTCGACCGTCACGTCGCCGATCTCGTAGTCAAAGCCCTCGAGATAGGTCTTGGCATACTCCTTGGGATCGATGCCCAGCTGCTCGAACTCGTCGCCCGAAGCCTCTTCCAGACCAGAGAGGAAATCGTCGCCACCGTTTTTGACCTCATCGAACTGAGTCGTAAGGTCCTCGGTGATGAGCTCTTCGATCGAGGGGCCTCCGCAGCCGGAAAGCACGACCACACATGCAACCAAAACGGCCATGAGGGGCGCAAGCAGCAGCTTCTTTTTTCATGATGTTCCTCCCAATGAGCGGCACCGCGCTTCCCAAACGCAGCGCACGTTGTGATAGTAAGCACATACTATCCACTTATAAACACCCTCGGCAGCACGAAGGCGCGGTCGGTTCGTTTTAGCGTCCGAACGGTTTGCAAGCCCGCCCAACGCGCAATAAAACGCTCCCCTGCGGTGCAATAAAAAAGGGTGGCCGGACAATCCGACCACCCTTAGACATTATGCGATGCCGCGATTTACTTGCGGACAACCTTGACGATAGCATCGCCGGCAGCGACGGCGGAGTCGGCCTCGACGGCAAGCTCGACGTCGGCAAACTCGGCGGTGTTGGACACAGCCACGACGACGCAGTCCTTGTAACCGGCAGCGGCGATCTTGGCGCGGTCGATCTTGAGCATGGGCTGGCCGGCCTTCACGACGTCGTCGGCCTTGACGAAGCCCTCGAAGCCGTCGCCGTTCATGTTGACGGTATCGACGCCAACGTGCACCAAAACCTCGATGCCGCTATCGGACTGCAAGCCCACAGCGTGACCCATGGTGACGGTCACCTTGCCGTCGCAGGGGGCATAGACCAGATCGTCCTCGGGCCACACGGCGCAGCCCTTGCCCAGAACCTCGCCACCAAAGACGGGATCGGGCACGTCGGCCATCTTGATGACCTTACCCTTGACGGGCGAGCACAGCACGTCGGCGCCAGCAGAAGCAGAGATGGAGGCCGGAGCAGCGACAGCCGCGGGCTCAGCCTTCTTCTTGAACATGTCAAACAGACCCATACGTTTTCTCCTCTTGATTAAGCGCAACGTTGTGCGCATGCCTACGGTAATTATAGTGCCAAATGGTTCAAATGCTAAGGTGGGGACTCGAATCGCGAGCCCTTCCCGGTAGTGCTCGTGGGACGAGCATCTCCTTTGCATCGCTGGTCGATAAGCCGAGTATCGCCTGCGCACGGGACGGGCAGAAGCGGGTGCACCAAACCCGATACTTCTTTTCGCTCTCGAGTCCTGCCGCCGCCTTGTCCCTAACACTTCCTGACACCGACCGAAACGTGCCAAAATAAACCCGTCCCTTTTTGGCAGGTTTGGCGAGTGTGGATTTTTGGACGCTTAACTAGCGAACGTGGATAATCTCCCACTTTGAGGCCGTCACCGAGCCAAAAACGGGAGATTATCCGCTCTCATTTTGGATAACCCCCCTGTACCAAGCCGAGCTCCATGGTCAAGTAATAACGACTTCTCATCATTAGATTGTTTACATCAATTCTAATAACTATTTAATCCTTAAACTCATTATTAGAATTGATATGATTAGCCTAATAACGAGTTTCCGGCACTAAAGATATGGAAGGCGCGATGCAAATCGAGGAGAACGGCCAGGGAACGCTCCGCAATAATCTATCGGGGAAATTGGCTTACTATTCGTTTTTTCCAACGCCCTTGCAATCATTGAGGCAGCTAAACCTCACCGAGGAAACCTATCGCACGCTTTCCGCATGCTCACGAAAGCTTGGAGAGCTTGAAGGCATGCTCTACTTTGTTCCCAACGCCGACATGTATCTGGCAATGTACGTGCGCAAAGAAGCGCTCCTTTCTTCGCAAATTGAGGGAACCCAGTGCACGTTTGACGACCTACTTAGTCCATCGCAAACACAACTCCATCATAAAGATGTCGCAGACGTCGTGAATTACGTCCGTGCTGTCGACCGCGGCGTAGAACTGCTCAAAAAGATGCCCTTGTGCACGAGACTTCTTAGGCAAGTTCATGCAGTCCTGCTGGACGGAGTGCGCGGAACGGAGAAGAACCCAGGCGAGCTGCGCTCCTCACAAAACTGGATTGGCCCCTCAGGCTGCACCATTGCAACCGCATCGTTTGTCCCTCCAGACATTGAAGATTTGAGCAACACGCTCCAGGACCTCGAACGCTTTATCAATGAGCCTCAAGTCGAAATGGATCCGATTGTGCGGGCGGCGCTCGTCCATTACCAATTTGAAACTGCCCATCCATTCCTAGACGGAAACGGTCGCCTGGGCAGGCTTCTCATTACACTTATGCTCATCAATGATGGCGTTCTTCATTCTTGCTTGTTCTATCCATCGTTCCAGTTCAAGAAAAACCGAAGCGAGTACTACCGGCAACTCACATCCGTAAGGGAGAGAGGCACTTACGAGGAATGGATAGAGTTTTTCTGCAACAGTCTTCTCGAGAGTGCGAAGGACTCGGTAGGGTCTTTAAAAAACCTTGTTGACCTCCATAACCGTTCCACAGCAACCATTACCGAAAATCTCGGAAGGACTGCTGCAAACGGGCAAAGGCTGTTGGGCATTCTTGAAGAGCACCCCATCGTCGACACCGCATTCATCGCTGCCCAACTCGATATCGGCAGGAGTACCGCGAGCTCGCTCGTCAAATCATTTGAAGAATTGGGTATCCTCCGTCCGCTCGACGAGTCAAGACAGAGATACCGGCAGTACGGGTATGAAGAGTATCTTTCGATTCTCAGGGAAGACGCCGAGCCGATTAGATAGGCACCGCAGCCCAGGCAAATTAAAGCGAGCG
>URTZ01000155.1 GCA_900550825.1 uncultured Collinsella sp.
GACGCGCCCCCGCAGTGCCCGCTTCCCCCAAGGACAATTATCAGTGCAGGTAGAACCCTTGCGCAAAAGCCATGTGCTCGCAATATCGCAAAAAGTCTACTCACTTAGCTAGCGACTACACTAAACGGCTGGGCAGAACGCCCATTTCCTGCATTTTCTCGCGCGCTGGCACCCCGCGCCGCCGCTACGCCATAATAGTTGGCGGACAATCGCGAGAGAAAGCAACCATATGGCACAGACCACGACAGATACCGCCGCCAGCACCGTCTCCGGCGCCGGCGCTGCCAGCTCATTCTCGGGCGGCACGGGAACCGAAGCCGAGTTCGGCTCGCTCGGCGCGCTCTCCCCCACCTGGTGGGAGCCCGAGGACGGCAGCAAGCCCGAACCGTGGCTCACGCCCGATCAGGCCTTCGAACGTTTCTTTGAATGGACGAGCGATCGCGGCATTGAGCTGTGGGACCACCAGGAAGAGGCCCTCATGGACCTGGCCGCCGGCGATCACATCATTTTAGGCACACCGACCGGATCGGGTAAATCGCTCGTCGCGCTGGGCATGCTCTTTATGGGCATGGCGCAGGGCAAGCGCTGCTATTACACGGCCCCCATCAAGGCCCTGGTCAGCGAAAAGTTCTTCGACCTGGTACAAGTACTCGGCCGCGATAACGTCGGCATGATCACCGGCGATACGCATATCAATACCAAGGCACCCGTCATCTGCTGCACGGCCGAAATCCTTGCCAACGATGCGCTACGCGAGGGCGAGGACGCCGATGTGGGCTGCGTAGCCATGGATGAGTTCCACTACTTTGCCGACCCCGACCGCGGCTGGGCATGGCAGGTGCCGCTGCTCACCCTGCCCCACACGCAGTTTATGCTCATGAGTGCCACGCTCGGCGATGTCACCGCCATCGCCGCCTCGCTCGAGGAGCACACCGGCGCTGCTTGCGACCTGGTTGTCGACGCCCCGCGCCCTGTTCCGCTGAGCTACGACTATGTGACGACCTCCCTCGAGGGCACCGTCGAGCTCGCTATGCGCCGCGGAGAGGCCCCACTCTACATCGTGCACTTTAGTCAGGACGCCGCGCTTGCCACGGCACAGTCGCTTGCCAACTTTGGCATCGCTAGCAAGGAGCAGCGCGAGGCCATTAAGGAAGCTGCCAAAGGCACGAGTTTCTCCACCGCCTTCGGCAAGATTCTCAAGCGCCTGCTCGGCTGCGGCGTCGGCGTGCACCACGCCGGTATGCTGCCGCGCTATCGCCTACTGGTTGAGCGCCTGGCGCAGCAGGGCCTGCTGCCCGTCATCTGCGGCACCGACACGCTCGGCGTCGGCATCAACGTGCCCATCCACACCGTGGTGCTCACCGCGCTCACCAAGTTCGACGGTTACAAGATGCGTCGTCTGCGCGCCCGCGAGTTCCACCAGATTGCCGGTCGCGCCGGCCGCTCGGGCTTTGACACCGAGGGTATGGTAATTGCCGAGGCGCCGGAGCACGAGATCGAAAACGCCAAGCTTATGGCCAAAGCGGGCGATGACCCCAAAAAACTCCGTAAGATTAAAAAGAAAAAGGCCCCCGAGGGCTTTGTCACCTGGAACAAGCAGACCTTTGAGCGCCTGATCGAGACGCAGCCCGAAACGCTCAAGCCGCGCCTTCGCATCACACACTCCATGGTGATTAGCGTGGTCGAGCAGGGCGGCGACGCCCGTGCCCGCGTACACGACCTCATCGAGACAAGCCTGCAGACCCCCGAGGAAAAGGCAAAGCTCGAGGTTCGTGCCGACGAAATCTTCGCCACGCTCATCGATTCCGGCGTCGTCGTTCGCACCGAGGTGCCGCCTGCGTCCGACGCTCCCGCAGATGCCGCAGCGGACATCGACTACGCGCTGACGGTCGATCTGCCCGAGGACTTCGCGCTCGACCAGCCGCTCTCGCCGTTTTTGCTTGCCGCGCTGGAGCTACTCGACCCCGAGAGTGAGACCTATACCATGGACCTCATCTCGATGGTCGAGGCTACGCTCGAGGACCCCAAGCAGGTATTGCGCGCACAGGAGCGCGCCGCACGCGACCGCGCGATGGCCGAAATGAAGGCCGATGGCGTCGAATACGAGGAACGCCTGGAGCGCATCCAGGATGTCACCTACGAAAAGCCGCTCGAGGACTTGCTCGATGCCGCTTTTGACAAGTACTGCCAGGAAGTGCCCTGGGCAAACGACTACCAGCTCTCCCCCAAGAGCGTCCTGCGCGATATGCTGGAAAGCGCAAGCGATTTTAAGGGCTATATTCAAAAGCTCGGCATCGCCCGCTCCGAAGGCATTTTGCTGCGCTACCTGGCAGAGGCTTACCGTTCGCTCGACCGCACCGTACCCATCGAGAAGCGCGACGAGCGTCTGCGCGACATCATTTCGTGGCTCGGCTTTGTGGTGCGCTCGGTCGACTCGAGCCTGGTGGACGAGTGGGAGAACGCTGGCAACCCCGCTGCACTCGACGCCGCACCGCCACAGGGCATCGACGAGGTCGTGGCGGACCGTCGCGGCTGCACGCTGCTGGTGCGCAACGCACTCTTCCGCCGCGTGACCCTTGCCGCCCGCGAGCACGTTCGCGACCTGGGCGAACTCGACGAGGACTGGGGCATGAGCGAGGTCCGCTGGCAAAAAGCACTCGACGCTTACCATGAGCAGCACGAGGAAATCCTCACCGACGGAGATGCCCGCAGCGCCGCGATGTTTTCTATCGACGAGTCCGACGAAAAGACCGCACACGTATGGCACGTGCACCAGATCTTTGCCGACGAGGATGGCGACCACGATTTTGGCATCATGGGCGATGTCGATCTGGACGCCACGCAAGACGGTGGCGAGGTCATCTTCAAAAACTACCGTGTCGGCTTTATCGAGGACCTGCTCGAGGACTAGCCGAACTTACCGGAACGAAACGAAGTGGGGCCGCTGGCAACATCGCCAGCGGCCCCGCTTTTGCGCGATACGCTATCCCCTACTCGGTATCCTCGACCTCATACGAATCCGCCTCGGCTGGCTCATCGTTTGTCTCTGGCGCAGCCCCGCGTGCCTCGTCAAACGCCGCCTTCATGGTCTTGTTGCCCCACGTGAGCTTGCGAATGGTAAGATCGTCGGCCTTCTTGTTGGCTAGGCGCAGATTGTTCTCGGAGGACAGCAACGCCTCCTTGGTTTTCTGCAGATGGCTAATCGTCTTGTCGATCTCATCAATCGCCGTTTGGAACTTGCGGCTCGCGATCTCGTAGTTGCGACCGAAATCATTCTTGAACTTTTCCATCTTGGCTTCGAAGTTCGTGACGTCGATATTCTGCTGTTTGTACTCCGCCAGTTCCTGCTTATAGCGCAGCGAACCCATGGCGGCGTTGCGAAGAAGCGTGATCATGGGAATAAAGAACTGTGGGCGAATCACGTACATCTTCTCGTAGCGATAGCTCACGTCCACGATGCCGGCGTTGTAAAGCTCGCTCTCGGGTTCGAGCAACGTGCAGAGCACCGCGTACTCACAGCCTTTCTGGCGACGATCGTGATCGAGTTTCTTAAAGAAGTCCTCGTTTTTATGCTTGGTCGCGGTCTCGTCGTTCTCGTTTTTCATCTCGAACATAATCGAAATGACCTCGTTACCGCTTGCGTCGCACTCGCGGAAGATAAAGTCGCCCTTGGTGCCCTCGGACGCATCGTTATCCTTCTCGAAGTACGCGTTGGGAAACGCCGTCATGCGCAGGCGATTGAACTCGGTCTCGCAGTGCTGCTCGAGCGACTCGCCCACCATCTTGGTGGACAGGCGTACCTTCATGTCCTTAAGACGCTCAATCTCTTCGTCCTTGTAGCGAATCAGGTCATCGCTCGCGCGCTTGGCCTGCGCAAGCTCGAGCTCATGCGCCGCCTTGGCCTGTTCCTCGCGAGAATCGCGCACCGCCAGCTCGCTCGTCAGCTTGGCACGTGCCTCATCGCGCTCTCGTTCCGCCGCGGCGACCGCCTTCGACAGCTCCATTTTTGCAGAAAGTTCTTGCTCACGAAGCTGTGCACGAAGGCCCTCGGCCTCGCGCTCGGACTGAGTCTTAGCATTCGAGAACTTCTCACGCACTTCTGTCTGGTAATCGGAAAGCTTACGATTCGCTTCGTTTTGCGCAGCCTCGAGCTTACGCTGCGCCTCGGCCGCAGCAGTTGCGAGTGCCATTTCTTGAGCCTTATCTGCGGCGGCAAGCTTTGCCTGCAACTCCGCAATCTGAGCATCGCGCGCGGCGAGGTCATTTTGAGTCGCATTGCGTACCGCGGCTTCGGCAAGCTTTGCTTCGTCATCTTTGCGCCCAAGCTGCGCACGCAGGCTATCGATCTCGCGCTGCAGCTCGGCATTCTCCTTTTGAGCATCGGCACGGGCCTCAACCGCCGCGCGCTGGCTTGCACTCTCGCGCTCTGCGGCAGCGCCCTCAAGCTTGGCACGCAGCTCGGCAAGCTCGGCATCGCGCTTGGCGACTTCTTGTGCCAGCTGCTGAGCTGCAGCGTTCTTCTGCTCGACAAGCTGAGCGTTGCGCTGAGACTCTGCCTTTTGCAAGGCAGCCGTCGAACGCGAGCGCTCAAGCTCCAGCGCCTGCTCGCCCTCGCGCTGGACTGCCTTCACACGCTCGTCCAGGTCGCGCGAAAACTCGGCATCGCGTACTTGCTTGACGATATCCGCATAGCCGGACGCATCGACCTTAAAAACTTCGCCGCAATGCGGGCACTTAATCTCGTTCATAGCAGCTCCTCGATGGACGCAAATTTCGACCGCCTACACTCTACCGCGCTGCACGGACAAAAAAGGCGCCGCCGCCATAATGGCAACGG
>URTZ01000156.1 GCA_900550825.1 uncultured Collinsella sp.
AACCGGATCGCCCCTCGTCTTTTATGCGTCAGTTAAGCGCACAGTGCCTACTTGACCACCAGGTTGACCAGCTTGCCGGGCACGCAGATGGCCTTGACGACCGTCTTGCCCTCGAGCCACTTGGCGACGGCAGCCTCGGCGGCAGCCTGCATTTCCTCGTTGGAGGCATCGCGGGCCACGTCGACGCGGCCGCGGACCTTGCCGAGCACCTGGACCACGATCTGCACCGTGTCCTCAACGGACTCGGCCAGGTCGAACTCGGGCCAGGCGGCGGTGTAGGCGTTGCCCTCGCAGCCGAGCGCCTCGTGCCACAGCTCGTCGGCCCAGAACGGGCAGATGGGAGCAAGGACGCTTACGATGTCCTTGGCCACGCCGTAGCACAGCGCCTTGTCGCGGGCGGTATCCTCGGTGGCGTTGAGGTAGGCGCTCGCCGCGTTGACGAGCTCCATGACGGCCGAGATCGCGGTGTTGAACTGGCCGCGATCGAAGTCCTCGGTGCACTTGGCGATGGTGCGGTGACGCTCGCGATAGAGCTTCATCGCAACCTCGTCGAGCGCGGACTTGTCGAAGGCCACGTTGGCGTCGCCGGACTGGACGAGCTGCCAAACGATACGCCAGGCGCGCCTGATGAAGCGGTTGGCGCCCTCAACGGCCTTGGGATCCCAGTCGAAGTCCTTCTCGGGCGGAGCGATAAACAGGATCGCCAAACGCATAGTGTCGGCGCCGTAGGGCTCGATGACCGAGCTCGGAGGCACGACGTTGCCCTTGGACTTGGACATGGTGTCGCCGTTCTCGTCCTTGACCATGCCCTGGCACAGCAGGTTGGTGAAGGGCTCGTCCACACTCAGCAGGCCCAGGTCGCGCAGTGCCTTGGTAAAGAAGCGGCTGTAGAGCAGGTGCAGAATGGCGTGCTCGATGCCGCCGATGTAGTTATCGACGGGCATCCAACGATCGGCGGCCTCTCGAGAGAAGGGCAGCTTGGTGTTGTGCGGATCGGTATAGCGCAGGTAATACCAGCTGGAGCAGGTGAAGGTGTCCATGGTATCGGTCTCGCGCTTGGCCGGGCGGCCGCAGACCGGGCAGGTGGTCTCGAAGAACTCCTTGCACTCGGCGAGGGTTTCGCCGGCGCCCAGGTCCAGGTTCTCGGGCAGCGTCACCGGCAGCTGATCCTCGGGCACGGGCACGATGCCGCAGTGCTCGCAGTGGATGGCCGGGATGGGGTTGCCCCAATAGCGCTGGCGGGAAATGAGCCAGTCGCGCAGACGGAACTCGACCTTGCGACGGCCGCAGCCCATGGCCTCGAGGTCGGCCACGATCGCAGCCTCGCCCTCGGAGTGCTTGCCGCCGCGCATGCCAGTGTACTTGCCGGACTGGACGAGCGTGCCCTCGGCAGCGTGAGCGCAATCCCAGTCGACGGTCTCGGCATGGAAGGTATCGATGGTCTCGCCGCTGGCCTCGACGGCAGCGCGATCGTCGTCGTCCAGGATGATCGGCACGATCGGCAAGTCGTACTTGCGGGCAAACTCAAAGTCGCGCTGGTCGCCGCAGGGAACGGCCATGACGGCACCGGTGCCGTAGTCGGCAACAACGTAATCGGCGACCCACACGGGAACCTTCTCGCCGTTGACGGGGTTCACCACATAGCGACCGGTAAAGGCACCGTGCTTCTCGAGAGTGCCCTGGGCACGCTCGACGGCGGAAATGTGCTTGGAGTCCTCGACGATCTTCATGACCGCGTCCTCGTACTCCGTGCCCTCGACGAGCTCGTGCAGACGGGCGTACTCGGGAGCCAGGACAAAGAAGGACACGCCAAAGAGCGTATCGGCGCGCGTGGTGAAGACGGTGATCTTGCCCTCGTCGCCCTCGATGGGCTCGCCGTCCTGGTCGCACAGGGTAAAGTCGACCTCGGCGCCCTCGGAGCGGCCGATCCAGTTAGCCTGCATCTGCTTGACGCGCTCGGGCCAGCCGGGGAGCTTCTCCAGGTCGTCGAGCAGCTCCTGGGAGTACTCGGTAATCTTAAAGTACCACTGCTCCAGGTCGCGCTTCTCGGGCTCGGTGCCGCAACGCCAGCACTTGCCCTCGGTGACCTGCTCGTTGGCCAGGACGGTCTTGCAGGTGGGGCACCAGTTGACCGGGTTCTTCTTGCGGTAGACCAGGCCGCGCTCCCACATCTTTTCAAAAATCCACTGGCCCCAGCGGTAATAGTCGGGGCTGCAGGTCTTGACCATGCGATCCAGATCGTAGGAGAAACCCATGCGCTTCATCGTGGCGAGCGCCTGATCCATGTTCTTATACGTCCAGGCGGCAGCCTGCGTGTTGTGCTTGATAGCGGCGTTCTCGGCAGGAAGGCCAAAGGCGTCAAAGCCGATGGGATGCAGCACGTCGTAGCCGCGCATGCGGGCCTGACGGGCCATGGCATCGCCGATAGTGTAGTTGCGCGCGTGGCCCATGTGGAGGTCTCCCGACGGATACGGGAACATCTCGAGCACGTACTTCTTGGGCTTGCTGTCGTCGGTGTCGACGGCAAAGAGGTTGGAATCCTCCCAGGCCTTCATCCACCGGGACTCAATGGCCTGCGCGTCGTAGACAGGAATCTCGTCCTTATGATCTGTGCAATCGCACATATCAGCTCCTTTAATCTTAGCTGGGGTCGGTCGGCTTAGCTTTGTTCGCTACTGCGGACAGTCCTGCGCAAGACGAAGAGCACATTAAGTGCTCTTCTTTGCGTGCGGAACTTGTAGCGAACAAAGCTAAGCCGACCGACCCTAAGGTTAACTTGACTGATGATAGCAAATACGACAAGCGAGATGCCTGCGACTTGCAGGCATCTCGCTTTATCTAAATAACGTGGTTGATACTCAACCTTTATGTGAAGCTCTTATCCTATCGATAAGACACAGACTGCTGCGAATCCTTGACCACAACGTCGTGGGCGCCGCCTTCGACGATGGAGGTGGAGCTGACCAGGGTCAGGCGTGCCTTTTCCTGGAGCTCGGGGATCGAGAGGGCGCCGCAGTTGCACATCGTGGACTTGACCTTGTAGAGCGTGCCGCCCACGCCGTCCTTGAGGGAACCTGCGTAGGGAACGTAGGAGTCGACGCCCTCGACGAAGCTGAGCTTCGCGGCGCCGCCCAGGTCGTAACGCTGCCAGTTGCGGGCACGCGCAGAACCCTCGCCCCAGTACTCCTTCATGTACTGGCCATTCACGTTGACGCGCTCGGTCGGGCTCTCGTCGAAGCGGGCGAAGTAGCGGCCCAGCATCATGAAGTCGGCACCCATGGCAAGGGCGAGCGTCATGTGGTAGTCGTAGACGATGCCGCCGTCGGAGCACACGGGCACGTAGACACCGGTCTCCTCGTAGTACTCGTCGCGAGCGCGGCAGACGTCGATCAGCGCGGTGGCCTGGCCACGGCCGATACCCTTGGTCTCACGGGTAATGCAGATGGAACCGCCGCCGATACCGACCTTAATGAAGTCGGCACCGCAGTCGGCCAGGAAGCGGAAGCCCTCGGCGTCGACGACGTTACCGGCACCGACCTTGACGGCCTCGCCGTAGTTGGCGCGAATCCACTCGATGGTGCGCTTCTGCCACTCGCTGAAGCCCTCGGAGGAGTCGACGCACAGAACGTCGGCACCGGCCTCGATGAGCAGCGGCACGCGCTCGGCATAGTCGCGGGTGTTGATACCGGCGCCGACCATGTAGCGCTTGTCGCCATCGAGCAGCTCGTTGGGGTTGGTCTTGTGGCTGTCGTAGTCCTTGCGGAAGACGATGCCCATAAGGTGATCGTTGTCGTCGACGATCGGCAGGGCGTTGAGCTTGTTGTCCCAGATGACGTCGTTGGCAACCTTGAGGCTGATGTTCTTGTCGCCCACGATGAGCTGCTCACGCGGGGTCATGAATTCGGAGACCTTCGTCTGGTGGTCATCGCGGCTGGGGCGATAGTCACGGCTGGTGACGATGCCCAGGAGCTTACCCTTGGGGGTGCCGTCGTCGGTGACCGGCATAGTGGAGTGACCAGTCTTCTCCTTGAGCTCGATGACCTGCTCCATGGTCATGTCGGGGGTCAGCGTGGAATCGGACTGAACGAAGCCGGCCTTGTGATCCTTGACGGCCTTGACCATAGCGGCCTCGGACTCGGCGCTCTGGGAACCGTAAATGAAGGACAGGCCACCCTCGGTAGCGAGCGCGACACCCATGTCGACGCCCGAGACGGACTGCATGATGGCGGAAACCATGGGGATGTTCAGGGTGATTGCCGGCTTCTCACCGCGCTTGAAGCGGGTCAGCGGCGTCTTAAGAGAGACGTTGTTGGGGATGCACTGCGAGGACGAGTAACCAGGGACCAGCAGATACTCCGAAAACGTGTGGGACTCACCGGGAAAGAACGTAGCCATGTTTCTCCTTTTTCCATGCGACCGGTCGGCTGCAGGCCTCGTAGGACCCAGCCCAACCTTGGGCGCCCAATACTGGGGAAGTATCTTAACGCACTTTGACTGCTACAATGCATGATTTAAGAAGAGCACACGAGGGTTTGACGCAGGCTTTGCGTTTGCCCAGCAAACACTTTAGCGGGAAGACGTGGAGCGTATGAAGTACAAGACGACGGCAAAGTTGGTCATTCAAGCGTGCGACAAGGATTTGCCGGGCGTGTTCGGCCACGGCTGCGTCTTGCTGCTGCAGGGTATTGCCCGCGAGCACTCGCTCAACCGCGCCGCCAAGAGCATGGGCATGGCGTATTCCAAGGCCTGGCGCATTGTGAACGAAGCCGAAGGCCAGCTGGGCTGCAAGCTCATCGAGCGCGACGGCGCCCGCGGATCCACCCTCACC
>URTZ01000157.1 GCA_900550825.1 uncultured Collinsella sp.
CGAGTTCCGCACGAGCCGGAGAGCACTTAATGTGCTCTCCGTGCGAGCAGGACTGTAGAGCAGGAAACCTTGTATACGCCCGCCCGCTCCCGAGGGGCAACTCTCATGCAAAAACTTTTGTCGGGTAAAGTCCGAGGTCAGTGGCGTTTTATACCGAGAAATTCAAAAAAAGTTGAAAATTCATTACATATTTGCGTTGACTTTAGGTAACTAAAGTTTCATACTCCTTTTCAACCACTGGGGGATGTGAACACGCACGGATCGTTCACATCATGATTGAAGAGGATTTCTTAGACATGTTCACGCATCAGCTAAACATTATCAGCGTAGTAATTATCTGATGCGGGTTAGCACATACAGCTAGCCCGTACGATAACGGGCGGCTGATGAAGATGAGGGCCGTCGAGCGCAACCGACGGCCCTCATTTTTTATGTCTAGGAAATTCTTTTTAGAGGAGGAAATGTAATGAACGGAGTTTTGCTCATGGTTGTGGCCGCGGCGGTGCTCGCCTGCGGCTATCTGGGCTATGGCCGATGGCTGGCCAACAAGTGGGGCGTTGACAAAGAGGCCCTCACGCCGGCCAAGCGCATGAAGGACGGCAAGAGCTTCTCGCCCGTCTCCGCTTTCACCGCGTTCTCGCACCAGTTCAGCTCGATCTGCGGTGCTGGCCCTGTTACGGGTACGATCGTCGCCATGGCTTTTGGCTGGCTGCCCGTCGTGCTCTGGGTCCTCGTCGGCGGCATCTTCTTTGGTGCCGTCCACGACTTTGGTGCCCTGTACGCTTCGATGAAGAACAACGGCAAGTCGCTCGCTCAGCTCATCGAGAAGTACATCGGCAAGACCGGCCGTCGCCTGTTCCTGCTGTTCTGCTGGCTGTTCTGCATCATCGTCATCGCCGCTTTCACCGACATGGTCTGCAAGACGTTCATGTTCACCCCGGCCGTTGACGCTTCTGGTGCTGCTACCGGTGCCATCGACTTCACCAAGTCCTATGCCGCCGGCTGCGCTGGTACCATCTCCATCCTGTTCACCTTCGTCGCTATCGCCTTTGGTTGGGCCCAGAAGAAGTTCAACCTCACCGGCGCTGCCGAGTTCGTCACCGGCGTGGTCCTCATGGTTCTCATGTTCGCCGTCGGTATGCAGTTCCCGGTCTACCTGGATAAGTTCCAGTGGTTCGCCGTCGTCATGGTCTACCTTGTCTTCGCTGGCGCTATGCCCATCCAGATGCTCAAGACCCCGCGTGACTACCTCACTTCCATCATGATGATCGTCATGATCGTCTGCGCTGTCCTCGGCATCGTCGTCCTGGGCGTCAACGGTCAGGCCACTATCACCGCTCCGGTCTTCACCGGCTTCTCCACTGCCTCCGGCATGATGTTCCCGGTCCTGTTCGTCTCCGTCGCTTGCGGTGCTCTCTCCGGTTTCCACAGCCTCGTTTCTTCCGGCACCTCTTCCAAGCAGGTCGAGAAGGAGCAGGACGCCGTCAAGGTCGGTTACGGCGCCATGATCGTCGAGTCCTTCGTCGGCATCCTTGCCATCATCGTCGCCGGCATCATGTTCTCCGACATGAACACCGCCGGTACCGGCGCCCTCAACGCCGGCGTCGCTTCCACCCCGTTCCAGATCTTCGCCGCTGGCATCTCCCGCGGTATGCAGGCCTTCGGTGTTGACGGCACGCTCGCTACCGTCTTTATGACCATGAACGTCTCCGCTCTGGCCCTGACCTCACTCGACGCCGTCGCCCGCATCGCCCGCACTTCGTTCTCCGAGTTCTTTGCCCAGACCAACGACGCCCTGGCCATCGAGTCCAAGGCCGGTTACATGAAGGTCCTCGGCAACCCCTGGTTCGCCACGGTCGTTACCCTGCTTCCCGGTCTCGCCCTCGCTTTTGGTGGCTATGCCAACATCTGGCCGCTCTTTGGTGCTTCCAACCAGCTGCTTGGCGGCATGACCATGATCACCCTCGCCGTGTTCTGCAAGTGCACCGGCCGCAAGGGCTGGATGCTCTACGTGCCCGTCGTCTTCCTGCTCTGCTGCACCTTCACCTCGCTGGTCCAGAGCGCCATGGGCTGCATGGCCGCTGTCCAGGCTTACGGCTTCTTCGGCACCATCCCGGCTACCGCCACCACGGCCGCCGTCTCCGTCGCCGCCACCAAGGGCCTGCAGCTCGTCTTCGCCGTCCTGCTGATGGTCCTGGGTCTCATCGTCGCCGTCAACTGCCTCAAGGAGTTCTTCGGCAAGGAGGCCGGTTCCATGCCCGACGAGGAGCCCGAGTGGTCCGAGATGGGCAAGGCCGAGTATGGACGCGCTGCTGCTGCCGAGGCTCCTGTCGACGCCGAGGCCGCCAAGGCTTAGTCGACCTGACGCGTTGAACGTCACATCTATATGACTCGGAAAGACCGGATCCGCGACTTCGCGGGCTCGGTCTTTTTTTCATGCAAAAGCGGGTGACGCTCGAGTGTTCTCGCAGATGTTTTGCGTGGATAAGGGCGCGCGTTGTACCATATAGACGTATATGTGTACATATGAAAGGGGCCCCGTGGCCAAGACGGTATATTCCGATAACCAAAATAATGTCGATGCCCTGGCTGAGCGTCTGAGCAGCCAGACGTCGCTTTCTGCCGAGCGTGCCAAGCTGGTTGCCTACGACCTGCTCTGCCGCAAGGCGCTCAAGATTAAGTCGAGTGCGCTGGCGCAAATTTTCCGCTCCGTCGATAAGGAATGTGACACCAAGGCGATGCGCGATGAACTTATCGCGGCAAATATCGTGACCAAGATCGAGGGTAGCGGCATTAACGGGCGCCCGGCGTTCTATACCATCAATGCCGAGATCCGTGATGCCCAAGAGCAGCCTGCCGAGTCCGTCGAGGATTTTGTCGTCGAGGATTCCGCTGACGTGCCTGCTGTGGAAGAAACTGCTCCGCGTGAGCATGTCGATACCGATGAGTTGCTCGATGAGAACGTCGTGCGTGCCTTTACGGCCAAGGCCGGCCGCGGCGGTTTTGGCGGGAGTGGCAAGCGCGATGCGCAGCGCCGCGCCCAGCAGGAGCGCTTCCGTCGCGCCGTTGCTCAAAAGGGTGAGACGGATGCTGAGGCTGTTGAGACCGAGGTTGCTGCCGAGTCGCAGAAGCCCGCGAGGGAGCAAAAGCCCGTGGAGGCCCAAGAGCCCAAGCGTCGTCGCGGTGCTCACTTTAAGACTGCACAGCAGGATGCCGCGCGTGAGGTTGAAGAGTCTTCTGAGGTTGCAGACGATGTTGAGGAGTCTGCCAAGAAGGCTCCGGGTTCGTGTCGTCCTGGTCGCGGTTTTGCGGGACGTGCATATCCCGTAAAGCGTCAGGAGAAGGGCGAGTCGGTTTCGACCACCCAGGACGAGAAGACCGTTGAGCCGGCGGCTCGCGAGCAGAAGCCTGTTGAGCCGCAGCTTGAGGTTGATGCCGAGGCCAAGGGCCAGCAGCCTACTGATGAGCAGGCGGAGCAGGGCGCGTCGAGCAAGCCTCGCCGCCGTCGCCATCGTGGGGGCCGCAGTTCCCATGCCGAGACTGCAACCGAGAAGACCACGCCGCAGAACGAGGATGCGAAGGCCGAGGTTTCTTCGGGGCAGCCTAAGCGCCAGCCGGCGAAGGAGAGCAAGTCCGTTCGTCCGCAGAAGCAGGCGTCTATGCCGAAGCACGAGCGCAATTCCCAGGGCGATTCTAAGCGCAAGTCTCAGAAGAAGCCGGAGTCTGCCGCAGCAGATACTGCTGCCCAGCAGCCCAAGTCGTCCGTCCACGGCGAGGTCTCGGCGTTTGCCCTTGCCCGCGTTTTAGGCAGGCAGCTGCTCAAAGTTGTCCCTACGCCCACGGCGCTCTCTAAGATCAAGGAGCAGCAGACACAGATCGTAAAGGTCGAGGGCAAGGACGGCAAAAAGGCTCCGCAGCGCACTCAGCACAACGAGATGTCCAACCGCAAGATTGCCGAGGAAATCGCAATCATCCAGGCTTGGATCGAGCAGAACCGAGGTGCCGATACGCCGGTTGCCTCGCGCCGCCAGCGTGCCTACCAGATCTTTAACGACGAGAAGGCTTTTGACGGCAAGCACGGTGAGCGCTTGATCAGGCGTATGACCGAAAAGGGCATCAGCATGCAGGCGATCAAGGTCGCCCCCAATCGCCCCGTGCACTTTACGGGCTTCTTTACGCTGGGCGCCGACAAGCCGTTCATTATGGTCGAGAACCTGGACACCTACGACGAGATCGTCAAGCTGCTGCGTGGCCGCAAGCACGCCAAGCTCTTTGGCATCAAGGTGGGCGGCGTGATTTTTGGCGGCGGATGCAAGGCGAGCGTCTCGCATGCCTTGGACGATTATCTGGCCGAGATTGGCTATCGCTTTAACTACGTCTACTACGTAGGCGATATCGATCGCGAGGGCGCGCGCATCGTCGAACAGGCTCGCAATGCCAATGTGGTTGAGATTCGCCTGCATGCCGGCATGTACCGCGCCATGCTCGCCGAGCATAAGCGTCGCGTGAAGGCCGGCGGCGAGTGCGAGCCCGCGGCTGCCAACCAGGGCGTGCCGCAGAACCTGGCAGCGACGATCAAGGATCTGCCCATGGTTACGCGCGTGCAGTTCCGCAACGTGCTACGTGAAGGCGGGCGCATTCCGCAGGAGATCCTGATGACCGCCGACTATCGGGATGGCGACTCGGGAAGCTTCGACCGCATGCTGAACAATTAGATTCCGCCGTTCTACCGAACGGCGGACTTCTTGACGCTGCGAGGGGCCCTGGCACGGCAATCTGACGTTCAACTTCGGCGGCGCGACCAGAAGGTCAGCGCCGCCTT
>URTZ01000158.1 GCA_900550825.1 uncultured Collinsella sp.
GTCGAGCCCGCAGTCGACGAGTGCTACTGCGCCGCCCTGGCGGATAAGAATCGCATCGGCCTGGCCCACATCGAGCACCGTCACCGAAGGCGGAGCGAATCGATCCCAGTAGACGTACGGAATCGCAGCCAGGAGTACCAAGCATGCAAGCCCCACCGCCATAGGACGTGCACGGGGACGCGGCCACCAGACAAGCAGAACCGCCAGCAAACACGGCACTAGGTAAATCCACATGCTATCGGGCGGCACGCTCACGGATGCACCCGGCACGGCGGCAAACAGCTGCTCAAAGAACAGCGCGCAACGGGCGGCAATCATGGGCACAACGAGCGCCCAAGTCCGCAACGGCGCCAGGAGCGAAAAGGGAACCAGCACGATCGACACGGCGAGCAGTGCGCTCACCACCGGACCGAGGACCGCATTTGCCAGCGGAGCAATGAGCGAGAACGTACCGAAGGCAGGAATGGTAATGGGAAGTGTCGCCAGTTGCGAGCACAGCGTGACGGAAAGCATGCTGGCAACGCCCGACGGAACACTCAGCTCACCCAAAGCGTAGGTCGCATAGGGGCAAAAGCACAGAATGGCTAAGACGCTGGCACATGAAAGCTGAAAGCCCATCTCGAACAGAACCGTCGGCCGCAGCAACACAAAGATGGACATGGTAACGAAGAGTGCCGATGCGCCGTGCCGGCGCCGCCCCGCGCCGTTTACGACAAGCGTCGCGAACACCATGCAGCACGCGCGCACGGCAGAGGGAGACGCGCCCGTAAAAGCAGCGTAGCCCACAAGCGTTATCGCCAATATCGCCCGTTGAAGACCGCGTGAGCACCGAGTCTTTTGCAATACACCCTCGATTACAAACCCCACGATTGCCAAATGGCTGCCCGAGACGGCGATAAGATGCGCCGTTCCCGTCACCGAAAACCAGTCGCCCGCCGGCTGGGCGCGCAGCTCGGCCGAACGACCGCAGACGACACCGGCTATGAGTGCACGCGCCGGGTCGGTCGCAGGCGCGATGGACGCAAGCAGCCCATTTCGCAGCCGAAGCAGCGGCCCCGGAGAGTCTTCATCGACCGACAAAATCCGAACGACTTTAACCTTGCGCACCTCGCCTCGGAGCACGCGCGATCGTCCATACGCATCGTTCTCAAAACGTGAAACGCGACCGATAACACGCACGTGCGCCCCGACCTTGAGCTCGAGGTCGCACGATAGGCGAACCATTGCCAAGTTCTTACCGTCCGTGCGTGCCTCGCAGGTATAGGAATACACGTCGTCGTTTATGGATGGATCACCCTGCACGACAAACTCGAGGCCGCTTGCCGCTCGACCGCCGAGCGCCTTCGAGGCGCTGAGCGCACCCACAGCCCACCACGCCGAGACGACCGCTCCCGCCACGAGACCGACGGACGCGGCATACAGCCACCGCTTCCAAGGGGCAAGCCGCGCACAAGATTGAGCCAGCACAACGAATACCGCCGCCGTAACGGGAATGGCCCATAGCGGCCCGACCGCCGAAGCCCGCTCCCACAGCAGCGCATCGGCGGCCACGTTGAGCACCAAGGCGCAGCTCATGCACATGCCGGCACACAGGGCCATCGTCCACGGCATCAGAGGCCGCGGAGGCATCACATGCTCGCGCTCGGTCGCACTCATACGCAGATGGAATCTTTGATTTTGGCAAGCTTCTTCTCGCCGATTCCCGACACACGCATCAGATCGTCAACCGAGGCAAAAGCACCGTTCTTTGTCCGCTCATCGATAATCGACTGGGCCATGGAGGGACCGATGCCCGAGAGCGTCTGCAGCTCTGCCGCGCTTGCCGTATTGATATTTACTAGGCCTGTTACGCCACTCACGCCCGATGATGCGGAAGCCCCACCATCAACACCAGCTTCCGCAATGGACGCCTGCTGCTCCCCTACCGTTGGAACGTGAATCTTCTGTCCATCGACGACCTTAGATGCCCGATTGAGCCCCGTAACGTCTGCCTCGGGCGCCAGCCCGCCGGCGGCATCAATCGCCTGAGCCACCCGCGCGCCATCCTTGAGGCGATATACACCGGGCGACACAACGGCGCCATCAACATCGACATAAACCTCTGCCGCGGCAGACGCCTTAGGCGAAGAGCCTTCGGATGTCTTTCCGCTCGAGGCATCGCCGGATCCCGGCTCCACTAACGAACCCGAACCATCAGTGCGCTCAAACGACACACTGCCGGCACCGCCGCCAAGGTTCGCCATCGCCAGTCCACTCGCCATCGCAATGACGACCAGTATCGCCATCACCACTGCCTTATGACCGAGCAGCTTGTCCGCCAAGCGGTCCATCCGTTTGACCCGTTCGTGTTGTTCGCGCTGCGCCATAGCAAAACCTCCCAACAACATCGTGTCAGGAAAAGAGTCCTGCAACAGCCATTCTCCAAAACCGGTTTTCGCGGTCAAACCAAAAGCCGACCAAAACCTTGCGAAATACTGTCCATTTATTCAGGCACACGTCAGCAAATGAACACTTAGCGGCAAAATGCCCAGATAGCAAAAGACCGACGATGCAGACGCATCGTCGGTCTATGCACAAAATTACTCGTGATCTTGGTAAATCTCACGCGGAGCAAGCTCCGAATGTTTGCGTTTTAAGGTCTTAGGGGCCTTATACGTGTTGCTCTCGAAGTCGATGTACTCGGTCTGCTTGAGCAGGCGCTCGATTATCTCCTCGTGATCGAACAACTCCCAGGCCTCATGCACGGCATCGAGTTTAGCGTGCGTCTCGGGACGGCGCGGCATAAACAGCGTGCAGCAGTCGGGAGCGGCCTCAGTCGAGATATCGAACGTACCGATCTCCTCGGCGCGCGCGATGATCTCCTGCAGGCCGCGCCCGGCCTTGCGCGCCGGGGGCAGCGCCTCACCGTTCATGCGGCGGCGCAGCGCGTCGGTCTGGTCCTCAGGCAGCGGCGCACGGTCGTCCGGGTAAAACGGCAGACGGCCGCCCGACACGCCCGCATACAGCAGCAGGCCGAGCGAATACACATCGGCCGAGGCGTCGAGCGTGCCGCTCCAGAACACCTCGGGCGCCATGAACTCCAGCTCCTCGGTCGTCCAGTCCTTCGTGTCCGTGCGGGCGGGCGCGCCAAGACCGACCGTGCCGTCTGCGGCGCGGCTGATGTTGTCCGGGCGGATGCCGCCGTGATATGTCCCGCGCTCCGCCAGGATGCGGCACAGCGCCTCGGCCAGCGCGGTCAGCTCCGCGCGCGAGAGCGTCTGCAGCCGATCACCGAGCAGGCAGGCAGGATCCAATGCGTGTTTGTCCATGTGATACGCACCTCTTTATGTCCGTGTTGGCATGTTTACATAACTTTATAAATAGTAACACACTTATGACGACAAGTCAATTCAATCTGACGTGCCGGGCACAGGTTTGTTCCGCCCAAGGCGGCCGAACCAGCCAAAGGTCATCGGCCAGATGCCGGCGGCAAAAATGACCATGAGCGCATAGCGGATGAGATTGGCAATATTGTGCCCGCCGCACAGCGCGAGCAGCGGCGCTTTGAGCACGGTGCGCAGGCCGATCGTGATGGCGAGGCCGAGCACGGCCTTGAGCACCTGCGCCCACCAGACGGCGCGCACGTCAAAGTGCACGTACCGCCGGTCGAGCCAGTAGGAAAACGTCATGCCCAGCACCGCGCCGAGCAGCGTGTAGGCGTTCTTGCGGCCGGAGGCGAGGTTGGCGGCGTCCACATCCGCGGGAAATGGCCAGAGCTCGGCAAAGAGCAGATACGCAAGGCCCAGCACGGCCATGACGCCGAAAAGCCAGTAAAGCCGGTTCGGGTGGCTGTCAATGTCTCGAAAGAGCGGGTAGAGCGCAAACACCAACACGAGTCCGAGGCCGAACGACACGCCGACATCCAGCGGCGTGTGCACGCCGAGGTACATGCGCGAGAACGCCGTGAGCACGATCACGGCGGCGCAGGCCACGCGCAGCCACGTCCGCTTCGTCCAGCGGCCGAGGCAGCCGAAGGAGGCGAAGACATTCTGCGTGTGCCCGCTCGGGAACGAGTAGCCGGTGGCCTCGGCCCGGGCGCTCTCGACGATCTGGAAATTCGGGTCTTTCACCCACGGGCGCGGGATGCGGAACACCAGCTTGAGAAACTGGTTGACGATCGTGCCGACGAAGCCGACCGTGAGCATATAGTACCCGCAGGACTTGCTCACGCACCAGAACACGATGATGGCGACGGCCATGAACACGATCTCGCCGCCGCAGTTGGTGAGCGCGCCGAGCACCGTGTCCAAAAACGGTGTGCGCAGCTTGGCCAGTGCATAAAGTAACTGCATGAAACGTTTCTCCCCTCTGTGTCTGTCTGCCGCCATTATAGCAAAGCGCGCCGCCGGATTCAACCGCAAAGGAAATTGACAGCGGCGAATGACAATGGTAGGATAAGGGCAGAATATATCAAAATGGAGGCATGTCCCATGGACATCGAAAAAACCATCCGTGCGCTGACCGGCCGCGGCTTCGCCGTGCAGCACTTCGCCACGGGGCGCGAGGCGGCGGACTATCTCGACGGCGCGATCGACGGCACCACCGTCGGCATCGGCGGCAGCAAGACCATCGACCAGATCGGCCTGTACGACCGGCTCGCCAGACACAACACCGTCTGGTGGCACTGGCGCACGCCGGGCTTTGACACGCTCGACCACGCGCTGACCGCGCCCGTGTACCTCAGCAGCGCCAACGCCATTACGGAAGACGGCCAGATCCTCAACATCGACGGCCGCGGCAACCGTCTTGCCGCCATGGTCT
>URTZ01000159.1 GCA_900550825.1 uncultured Collinsella sp.
CAAAGTTATCGATATCCATACGGGGCGCCCCTTAGGCCTCGCAAATAAACACTTGCTAGCCTTATACCCCCAGACGGCGCTGGAGCTCGCCGGCACAGACAGGAAAACCATCACAACATTCGACGCTTTTCCTCGTTTTCGAGATTTTCGCCGAATGTTGTGACGGTTTGGATGTGGCAAAGGGACTGTCTTTTTTCACATAGCGAGGGCTGCGCGGATGGAGGGGACCTCCAGAGCCTCGCGGAGCCAGGGGGCCAGCTGCTCGGGGTGACCCTGCAGGTAGCCTTTGAGCTCGGACGGAGCCACGCGACGCACTTCCGAGATCTCCTCTTGGTTGATATGCAGCTCGCCCGGCTCAACATGGGCAAGGTAGACCTCGCACCATTCGCACTCGCAGCGGCCGTCGCCGTGGTCCTCGCGGTACACCACGTGTCCGAGGTGCTTGAGCTGATCGGGCTCGCGCGTAATGCCGAGCTCTTCGTTGATGCGGCGCGCCGTGGCGGCCGCGACGTCTTCCCCGGGGAGCGGATGGCCGGCGCAGCTATCGGCCAGCACCCCGCCCCACAGGCGCTTGAGCGGACTGCGGCGACAGAGCAGCAGGCGCGCGTCTTCGCCCCGGCCCTCGACCAAAAGCGTCAGAAATGCCTGATGCAGGATGCCCTCACCAGCATGGGCCTCGATGCGGTCGACGGGGCCAAGCGCCTCGCCGGTCGCAGCATCGACCGCCACGACCTCGGCGCCCGCACCGCCCTCATCCCAGCCGGCGCGCAGAATGCGGGCTGCGGCTTCCTCGAGCGCGGCGATGAGCTCCTTGGTGGTGTCGAGCACGCGCTGCAGGTCGTCACCGCTCGCTTGTTCAACATGAAAACCCGTGCTTGCAACTACCGGCACGCCAAAGCGCGTGGCCAGCGCCGCCGCGATATCGTGCGCCGGGATCTCGTCTCGATGGCACGGAACGGCCAGGATGCTCACCGTTGCCGTACGGCCGGGCTCGGGGCGCGGAATGGCCTGCGCCGTGGCGCCCAGGTGCGCAAACTCCGGCGAGCAGGCGTACACCGCCATGCCTCGCGGCGTCACCGTCAGCTGGGCCTCGAGCGCAAACTTGCCCTCGCCCACTGCAACCTTTGTCGTGTGCATACCCATGGGATCTCCTGCCGCCCGCGATGTACCTGAGACCATCTTCGCCTGTATTGCGACTATACAGGCAAGCCCTCCATGTGACAAAGGGACTGCCCCTTTGTCACATTCTGTTAGAGTTGCAGGGATTGAATCCCGCTTATTCATGCGACATTGGAGTGACAACCTTGACCGCCGCAACCACGCCTAAAAGTAAGCCAACCGCCGCCGCGCTCTCCCCCGCGCGCACCAAGCTCTGCCTGGCGCTGCTCGTGCTGTTGGGATTCTCGCTCGGCTGCTCCGAGTTCGTGGTCATCGGCATCGAAAGCGACTTGGCAACGGAACTCGGCATATCACTTGCCACTGCGGGCCAGCTCATCAGCGTGTTTGCGCTCGTCTACGCTATCGCCACGCCGGTGCTTGCGCTCAGCACGGGGCGTTTTCGCCGCTACCAGCTGCTCGTGTGCTATAGCGTCGTCTTTGTGCTCGGCAACCTGGTCATGGCGTTGGCTCCCAACTTCCAGGTGCTGTTTATCTCACGCATTGTCCTGGGCTCTGTCTCGGGTGCGCTGCTCGCCGTGGGCGTGACGTACATCCCTGAGCTGCTATCCCCGCAGCAAACCTCACTTGCCATCTCGGTCGTGTACGGCGCGTTTTCCGTGGCGATGGTCTTTGTGACCTCGATTGGCAAGTTTGTGGCCGACACACTCGATTGGCACGTGGCCATGTACGGCACGCTGACCTTTGCCGTTTTGATCTGTAGCGCGCTCGTGGCGTTTATGCCTCGCGCCGGGCAGACCGATGAGCCCGCCACCTTCCGCGAGCAGGCGGGGCTTCTGCGCGAGCCAAGCATCATCACCGGCATGCTCATCTTCTTGTTTGGCGTGGGCTCGGTCTACGTATTCTACGGCTACGTGACGCCTTATCTGGAGCAGATGCTGGGCATGGATACCGTTCAGGCGAGCACCACACTTATGGCCTATGGCGTGTTCTGCCTGATCTCGAACATCCTGGGCGGATGGATCGATGCGCGCTTTGGCATGAAAGCGCTGCTTGTGACGTTTGTGCTGCAAGCTGCGGCGTTACTCGGGCTGTTTGCTGTGGGCGGCACCATGCCGCTCGCGCTGGTCTTTGTCTTTAGCTTGGCGCTGCTCATGTACCTGTTCTCGGTGTCGTGCATCACGCACTTTATGGACGTGGCACGCAGCCGCCATCCCAAGTCGATGGTACTCGCAAGTTCGGTTGAGCCCATGGCGTTTAACGTCGGCATCTCGTTTGGCACCGCAGTGGGCGGCGCCGTGGTAAGCAGCATTGGCATTGCGTACGTGGGTGCAGTGGGCGCCGCGTTCTCGCTTGTGGCCTGGGCGCTCACGCTGGTGACGATTAAGTTGGCTCGCTGGGAGCGCCGTCGTCAATCTGCACAGCCCCGGATGCAGGCATAGGGGCGAACATAGCCCAAGGTGGCGAGCAACCGGTGAAAACCGTCCCATACGAGTAGTATTTATCCGCCTGCAAGCTCCAGCAGTGCAATTTCGTGTACTTCAGATACACACTTTTCTACTATTTCGTGTATTCCAAGTACATGAAATCGTACTAAACTATGTATCTGAAGTACACGAAATTGGAAAGGCGGCCCCATGCGCAGATCAATCGAATCCGTTATCGAATCATGGGCGACAAAGGACGCGTCGCGCCCCCTCCTCATCCGTGGTGCGCGACGCGTAGGCAAAACGTACGTTGCCGAGGAAATCGGCAGACGAATCGCCGGCGATGCGTTTGTCAAACTCGACTTTCAGACCGATCTTGAGCTGATCGCTCCGCTGTTCGACTGTCCCACCGACGACGTTAACGCCATCGTGGCGCGAATCTCAGACTATAAACGCACCCCCATTCGCAAAGAAACCGCCTTCATCCTGTTTGACGAGGTGCAGCTCTGCGAACGGGCGCTCAACTCGCTTCGCTTTTTTTCGGGTTCGGGCTGGCGCATATGCGCGACCGGCAGTCAGCTCGGCGTCGCCACGCGCAAGCGCAAGTTGCCTTTTCCCAGCGGCGTTCGTCAAGAGACCATGCATCCTATGTCGTTCGAGGAGTTTCTCTGGGCGCTCGACGAGGAGCAGATGGCCAATGCCATTCGTACCCACGCCGGCACGCTCGAGACCTACGCCGCGCACCAAGCCGCGCTCAGCCTGTTTCATCGATACCAGATCGTGGGCGGCATGCCCGCCGCCGTCAACGCATATCGCAAGACGTTATCCATCGAGGATGCGCGCGTCGAGCAGCGCGAAATCGACGAGACCTATACCGCCGATATGACCGACCCCGAAAACGGGATCAGCGGCGTGGCGGCGCGCAAGGTCTGGCGCTCCATTCCGTCCCAGCTGCTGAGATCGTCCACAAAAAAATTCAAGTACTCCGAGGTCGAACGCGGAGGCCGTCGCGCCAAGCTTATCGAGCCGCTCGACTGGCTCGAGGGCGCCGGCATCATATCGGTCAACAACCTGACCGAAGGCATCGAGCCTCCCCTCGTTCCCTTCGACGACGAAGATGGAAGTTTCTTTAAGGTCTATCTTCTCGATACCGGCCTCATGTTCTACAAACTCGGCATCAACCCGCGGCTCTGGCTCGACCTCAAAGAGGATTCCGCCATAGCGCTATCTTCCGACTTCCGAGGCGCCCTGGCGGAAAACTCGGTCATGCAAGCATTTTCGGGCAATAGCTTGCAGACGTATTACTGGGTGCCGCCGTCGTCTTGGAAGACGACCGGCGAGCTCGATTTTTTACTTCAGACCGACCGTATGGAAATTGTGCCCGTCGAAGTAAAGTCCGCACGTAACGTGCGCGCGAGAACCCTCGGGTCGTTTATGGACAAAGCCCGATCGCCATATGCCTACATTTTGTCCGAGAACAATTTTTCCCGCAGCGAAACCGATGACGGGCGCGAGCTGCGCCACCTCCCCTTGTACGCAGCGGGCTTTATTGGAGCAAACTGCCTCAAGAGCAGTCTGTAAGCCCTGCGCGACCGCCTAGAAAGGAAGCCGCTCATGCAACGCATTCTTTTTATCTGCTATGGAAACATCTGCCGCTCGACGATGGCCGAGTCGGTGTTTACCGAGCTCGTGCGCCGCGCTGGGCGCGAGGCGGAGTTTGCCATCGATTCCGCGGCGACCTCGACCGAGGAGATCGGCAACCCGCCACACCACGGTACCGTTGCCAAGCTACGCGAGGTCGGGATTCCCGTCGTCGCACATCGCGCACGTCAGGTACGTCGCGCGGAGTATGGCGACTGGGACCACATTGTCTATATGGACGACGAGAACGCCCGCGCCCTGTACCGAATTTTTGGGAAGGACCCCGATGGCAAGATCTCGCGCCTGCTCGATTGGACCGATCGCCCCGGCGACGTGGCCGACCCCTGGTACACCGGCAATTTCGACGCCACCTACCGCGATGTACTCGCCGGTTGCACCGCCATGCTCGAGCAGCTGTAGGCGCTCGGGCGGCGCGGGCACACGGGCCACGCCATCGGCATAAAACGAGCGTGGATTTTCTCCCGTTTAGAGCGTACTTGAGCGCTCAAAGTGGGAGATTGTCCACACTCAATTTGTATGCGGGAGATTAT
>URTZ01000160.1 GCA_900550825.1 uncultured Collinsella sp.
GGGAGCGCTCCCGCAAACTGCCTATTGACAACTTATAGGAGCGTCGGTTTTACTAAGGCAGATACGCCTTGTGCTCGACCTGCGCCAAAAAGTCTACTCACTTAGTTCGAATCGAAGCCAAACGGACCCAAATCGAAGCCAAATTAAGCCCATCCGCATCAAAAGACGCGTGAATCCGTACTTCTCGCGGTGGATTGACGCTACAAAGCGGCCAAAATAAACCTGTCCCTAAATGGTAGGTTTGGGAAGGTCGGGGAACCAGGTTGGTTTGGGTTGATTGGGTGTGCGCTCGGCCAGGACCAGCTCCATCCAGCACATGTCGTACCAGCGGCCGAACTTTTGGGCGCAGCGGTCGAAGGCGCCCACCAGGCGATACCCCATATGGGCATGGAAATCCTGACTGTTGTGCGTCAGATACTCGTCGTCCTTATCGTGCGGCACGGCAATGAGCGCGCACATGTTGGTGATGCCCATCGCGACCAGGCATTGCTTGAGCGCATCGTGCAGCTTGCGACCCAGCCCGCCATGGCGCACATCGCGTGCCAGGTAGATCGACGTCTCGACCGACCAGTCGTATGCCTCGCGGCTGTTAAGCGGACTCACGTAGGCATAGCCTACCGGACGCCCGTCCAACTCCATCACCAGATACGGATAGCGCTTGAGCGTACGCTCAATACGCCCGGCGAACTCCTCAACGCTCGGCACCGCGTATTCGCAGGTTATCGCCGTCTGGCGCACATACGGCTCATAGATGGCAAGCAACGCCGACGCGTCTTCGGGCGTCGCCAGGCGAATTGTCGGCTCGGACATCTCGGTCATACAACCCTTCTCCCTCAAAAACAAAGGCCGCCTTGCGCCAAACCCAGCGCAAGGCGGCCCCTCGTCATTACATCAGGCTACAGGACAGCCGCCAACGCGTCGATGTCCTCCTGCGTCGTGGCCCAGCTGGTGCAAAAGCGCACCACCGTGTGAGTATCGTCGTACTTTTCCCAGTACTCGATCGAGGCATGCTCGCGAATGCGGGCCATATCCTCGTTGGGCAGAATCACAAACTGCTGGTTCGTGGGCGTCTCCAAAAAGAACTGGTAACCGCGCTCGTGCAGCACACGACGTAGCGTCTGGGCCGTCTCGATCGCCTGTCGACCAATCTCAAAATACAAGCCATCGGTAAAGAGTGCCTCAAACTGCACGCCCGTCAGGCGGCCCTTGGCCAACAGCGCGCCGTGCTGCTTAATGCGCGGAATGGGATGTGCCGGAGCGTGCATGCCGCAGAACACCACAGCCTCGCCGCAGAGCGCGCCGCACTTGGTGCCGCCGATGTAGAACACGTCGCACAGCTGCGCCAGCTCGGGCAGGGTAATGTCGCACTCATCGGCCGCCAGCGCATAGGCCAGGCGAGCACCGTCCACAAACAGCGGAATCTCGCGCTTCTGGCATACCGCATGAATCGCCGCGAGCTCGGCCTTGGAGTACAGCGTGCCGTACTCGGTCGATAGACTCACGTACACGGCGCCCGGGAACACCGTGTGCTCGTAGCTCTCGTTTTCGTAGAACACCTGGATATAGTTCTCGAGGTCCTCGGCGTGCATCTTGCCCTCGTAGCCGGGGATGGTGAGTACCTTGTGGCCGCCAAACTCGATGGCGCCCGCCTCGTGGCAGGCGACGTGGCCAGTCTCGGCAGCAACGACGCCCTCGTACGGCGCGAGCAGCATGTCGATCACCGTCGCGTTGGCCTGCGTGCCGCCCACCAGAAAAAACACGTCGGCATCGGGGGCCTGGCAGGCCTCGCGAATAAGTTGCTTGGCACGCTCGGTATGCGCATCGGTACCGTAGCCGGGCTGCGGCTCCATGTTGGTATCGACGAGCGCCTGCAGCACCGCTGGGTGTGCGCCGTGGGAATAGTCGTTGTTGAACGCGAGCATGGCAATCCTCTCTTACCGGGTATCGGCCAGATGATTCAAACGGAGCTATTGTACGCCGTTGGGATAGGCAATGCGCGCGGCAAGGCACTCAAGCGCCAGTACCAGGGCAAAACCGCAGCTCACGTCGCTCAAAAAGTGTGCACCGATCACGATGCGGCCAAGCGCGACGAGCGCCGCGACCACAGCCGCCGCCCAAAAGATCACGCGGCGACGCGAAGATTTTTCCTTAAAGGCTGCCGCGGGAAGCCCGGCGAGCATAAGGCCAATCGCCGCATGCGCCGTGTGTCCGCTCGCAAACGACTTAAAGCCGTCCTTGACTACACCGGCGGCAATATAGGCCCACTTGTCAGGGTTGCCGATCACCCACCACGGCTGAAACTCGAGTCCCTGCGTCACCTCGATCACGCGCATGCGTGGGCGCGACCACAGCGGCTTGACAATCACGTTGAGGATGATGGCCTGAGCGACCCACACGACAAGCACCATCAACGCCCAGCGCGTGAGCTCGTCGGGCTCGGTCGTGCGCGTGAGACGATAGACGATAAGATTGGCGGCGATGACCAGCACAAACGTCAGCACCAACTGAGCCGCGATGAGTTTGCCGCCAACCCTCAGGGACGAAACGATCTCGTAGCCGAGCAGGCCCACGTTGATGAGGATGCCGAGCACGGCGAGCCATTTGCTCCCCCTGGAGTCGGGACGCACCGCGCGCACGAGCATAACGCCCGCGATGCTCGCCGTCAGCTCAAACGGCAGCTCGCCGGCCGCCTCGATAAAGCGACCGTACATGCTGCCGATATTGAACAGCGCGCTCGAGATCTGATAATCGAAGAAGCTGCCCACGCCCAGACAAAGACACAGGACAACCGCGATAATGGCGACATCTTTCTTATAGATGTATCCGAACATGCTTTCCTTTCGATGGAGCCAGATTGCCCAAATGGGGCGTTTGCAGCGTCGACCCGTTAGTCGTCGTCGCTGGCACCCAGCTGTTGCAGCAGCATGAGCGCGGCCGCCACGGGGCCGGTGCCGTCGTTGGCGTCGAGGCCGCGGCCCAGGCCGCTGCCCGCGCCGGCGCCCGCCTTGTAGGGCACCGATAGCTTGCGGCTCTTGGGGAAGTTCACCGCGCCATAGCGATTCTTGAACTCAAAGGCCACCTTCTTGGGAACGTCAACCCCCAAGAAGGTAATGCGTCCACCACTGAGCGTGACGCTCTCGAGCCCCAGGCGCTCGCCGCGAATACGGATGCGCGCGCGGTTGAACAGGTTGAGTCCCGCCAACGGCAGTTCGCCATGCGCGGCCTCGGTCTCCTCCTGCACCTCGTCGATACTCTCCAGGTCCTCAGCCGCAGCGAGCTTGCGGTACACGAGCACGCGCTGGTCCACCGCCGGCATGTACTCCTCGGACAAGAAGTAGTCGGCCGGCAGGTTAATGCCCACGCTCGCCGCCTCCACGCCGGCATCGTCGTCGCCGCGCGCCTCGGCCACGGCCTGCCCCAGCATCTGCGTAAACAGGTCAAAGCCCACACTCGACAGGTTGCCGTGCTGCTCGGCGCCCATGAGCGAGCCGGCACCACGGATCTCCAGGTCACGCATGGCGATGCGCATGCCGCTGCCCAGGTCCTGAAACTCGGAAAGTGCGGTCAGGCGTGCCGTAGCCTCCTCGGTAAGCGGCAGCTCGCCCGGGAACATAAAGTACGCATAGGCCTGCGTGGCAGAGCGGCCCACGCGGCCCTTAAGCTGGTAAAGCTGTGCCAAACCCAGACGCTGCGAGTCCTCGATGATGAGCGTGTTGGCCGTTGCGTTGTCGATGCCGCTCTCCACGATGGTCGTGGCGATGAGCACGTCGATCTTTTTGGTCGCGAACTCAATCATAACGTCCTCAACCTCGCGCGGGCTCATCTTGCCGTGCGCCACGCCCACGCGCGCCTCGGGCGCGGCCTCGTGCACGCGCGCCACGGCGTCGTCGATGGTCTTGACGCGGTTGGACACGTAGTACACCTGGCCGCCGCGGCCCACCTCCAAGCGAATCGCCGCGCTCACCACGTCGGGGTCGTACTCCCCCACGTGCACGATCACGGGACGGCGCCCGGTCGGCGGTGTGGTGATCAGGCTCATGTCGCGCACACCGCTCGTGGCCATCTGCATGGTTCGCGGAATAGGCGTTGCCGAAAGCGTGAGCACGTCGATTTGCTCGCGCAGGTTCTTGAGCTGCTCCTTGTGCTGCACGCCAAAGCGCTGTTCCTCGTCGATGATCACCAGGCCCAGGTTCTTGGGGTTCACATCGGCCGAAAGCAGGCGGTGCGTGCCGATGAGTACGTCAATCGTGCCCTCGGCAAACGCCTTGAGCGCGCGCTTTTGCTGCGCCGGGGTGCGGAAGCGGCTGAGCACCTCGACCTCAAGCCCAAACGGGGCAAAGCGCTCAAAGAATGTCTCGTAGTGCTGTTGGGCCAGAATGGTCGTGGGGCAGAGCACCATGACCTGGCGGCCGGAGTCCACGCACTTAAACGCCGCACGCAGGGCGACCTCGGTCTTGCCAAAGCCCACGTCGCCGCACAGCAGGCGGTCCATGGGCTTGGGCGCCTCCATGTCGGCCTTAATGTCGGCGATGGCCTCCAGCTGGTCGCGCGTCTCGTCGTAGGGGAAGCTCTCCTCCATCTCGATCTGCTCGGGCGTATCGGGCGGGCAGGCGATACCGGCGATCGACGAGCGGCGCGTATACAGGTCGACCAGGTCAAACGCCAGCTTTTTGGCATTCTTGCGCGCCTTGTTGGTAGCCCGCGT
>URTZ01000161.1 GCA_900550825.1 uncultured Collinsella sp.
TTCATTGCGGCCGGAAGATGGCCTTGCTGACAAGACGCATGGCGACGTTGTTGCCGCGCGCCGTGCATAAGTTTAGCGGTTTGTTGTATCGAGCAGCCCATCGCAGCCCTACTGTGCGGTACTGAGCGAGCGCTTGACTGCATCACGCCAGCCCGCAAGGTTTTGCTCGCGACGCTCGGCGGACATATGGGGAAGGAAGGTCCTAACGATCTGGGCATTTTGCTCCAGCTCTTCAAGGTCTTCCCAATAGCCGACGGCAAGACCCGCCAAGTACGCGGCACCGATTGCCGTGGTCTCCACCGTCTCGCATTGCAGCACGGGGATATCCAGCAGGTCGGCCTGGAATTGCATGATGAACTCGTTGCGTGAGGCGCCGCCATCGACGGACAGGCGCTCAATCGAAAGTCCCACGTCCTGCTCCATGGCGCGCAGCACGTCATAACTCTGGTAGGCCATGGACTCGCAGGCCGCACGCACAATGGTCGCGCGACTCGAGGCACCGGTCAGGCCGCACACGATACCGCGGGCACGCGGGTCCCACCAGGGAGCGCCCAGGCCAGCGAAGGCGGGGACGAAGTAGCAGCCCTCGTTGTCGTTGATCGAAGCGGCGAGTTGTGCCGACTCGCTCACGCTCGAGATGATGCCCATGTTGTTGCGAAGCCAGTTCATCGTTGAACCGGCGGCAAAAATAGAGCCCTCGAGCGCATAGCTGACTTTGCCGTCCGCAGCGATACCGATGGTGGAGACCAGGCCATTCTTGGATTCGACGATCTCGTCACCGGTGTTCATGAGCATAAAGCAGCCCGTGCCATAGGTGTTTTTGGTCTGGCCGGGATAGAAGCAGCAGTGGCCGAACAGCGATGCCTGCTGGTCGCCCGCCACGCCCATGATGGGCGGCATGTTGGTCATGATGTCGCTCGCGACGCGGCCGTAGTCGCCCGAGCTCCAGCGAACCTCGGGCATCATGGAACGTGGAACGTCAAAGAGCGCCAGCAGGTCGTCGTCCCAATCGAGCGTATGGATATTAAAGAGTGCCGTGCGGCTGGCATTGGTGTAGTCGGTGGCAAAGACCTGGCCGCCGGTGAGGTTGTAGATGAGCCAGGTGTCGATGGTGCCAAACATGAGGTCGCCCGCCGCCGCGCTCTCGCGTGCGCCGTCGACGTTGTCGAGAATCCACTGCACCTTGGAGGCCGAGAAATACGGGTCAAGCGTAAGTCCCGTGCGGGAGCGCACCAGCTCCTCGCAACCCTGTTCAACCAACGCGTCGATCGCCGGCGCGGTACGACGGCACTGCCATACGATGGCGTTATAGATGGGCTGGCCGCTCACGCGGTCCCAGACCACCGTGGTCTCGCGCTGGTTGGAGATGCCGATGGCGGCGATGCGATCGGAATGGATGCCGCTCTTAAACTGAACCTCCATCATCACGCCGATCTGGCTGGCAAGCACCTCCGTGGGATCCTGCTCCACCCAGCCGGGGCGCGGGAAGCTGGTTTTGACGCTACGACGCGCCTGGGCAACGATGCAGCCGTATTCGTCGACAATGGCCGCGAGTACCGAGGTAGTGCCGCAGTCGAGCGCCATGATGTAGGAACCGCCAAAGTTAAACGAGGCATCTTCCATGCCCAGGCTGCCCAGATTCAACGACATCGCTTACACCCTTCTATTGCATCGGGTCGGACAGGACCCGTTCGATCTCTGATGCGGGAAGCGCGCCTTGGCGCAGGATCTGGAGCTCGCCGTGCTGAAACGACACGATGGTTGAGGCGTCGCGACACGGGGTCTCACCGGCGTCGACGGCCACATCGACCCCCTCCAGGATGCGCTCCTCCACCGTGACAAAACTTGCCGGCGCGGGTGCGCCATGCGTGTTGGCGCTGGTGCAGGCAAGAGGGCTGCCACAGGCGCGGATGAGCGCCTGCACCACGGGCGAGGCCGAAGCGCGAAGTGCCACCGTGTCGTCGGCGGCGCGCATAAAGGTCGGCACGCAGGGGGCTGCCTTGACCACGATAGTCAGGGCTCCCGGCCAGCATCGTCGCGCGAGTACGCGGGCATCTTCCGGGATATCCACGCCATAGCGGTCGAGTGCTTCGACGCCATCGACCAGCCAAGCGACGGTTTGCGTGAGCTCACGTTGCTTGAGAGTGAAGATACGGCGATAGCCGGTGCCGAGCGCAGGAACTGCGGCGCCATTGACGGCAGCCTGCGGATCGCGCGGCCACGGCAGAGGTTCACTTGTATCTTGTGGAACGGCATCCGAGAAGGCGTTGACCGCCACGGCGACACCGTAGACCGTCTCGGTTGGAATAAGCGCCAGGCCGCCGCGACCGAGTAGCTCGGCCGTGCGCTCGACTGCAAGCCGATGCGGCTCGCGCGCTCCCTCGTATACCCGATAGACCGTCTGCATGTGTATGCCAGCCCCTTACGCTCTGGTGCAAGTTTGTTTACTGTGGGGCATTCTCGCACGAAACATTCAACCTATTTGCCCAGAGCGCATGTTGGTTTGGTGAGCGGCTCTAGTAGTCGGTGAAAGTGAGGGGGTTATTGGACGGCTACGAACTTCTTTGGTCTTCCGGCGTGACGTTCTTGAGCGGCGTAACGCTCGATGCTGTCTATCGTTATCATCCGACGACCGTCGACGAGTTCAACATCGAGCTTTCCGGCTTTGACCAGCGCGGTGATCCGCGGAGCGGAGACTTTGAGGTCCAGCGCTGCGTCTTTAAATGTTCGGCACGCCGCTTCCCGAGCGTCCTCGTGATCGATTTCGACTGAAAGGGCCACGACCTCGGCCGAGCGTTCGTACCCTGCCGGAGTCAAACCGTTGTTGAGATCGTCGGCCAAAAACGCCATCAGCGCCTCGGTGGCATGGGCAATCGCTTCTTCGCGCGTATCGCCATCGGCAAAGGCGCCGGGAATCTGCGGGAAGCTGGCGCAGTAACCGTCGTCTTCTTTTATGAGAACGCAGTCATAGGTAAATCGCTGCCTCATTTTGCCTCCAACTACCATCCAGCTTGGCGACGAATACTTGCCCACGTGCCCTTCTTTGGTCGATCACCACCAGAGCCGTTCACGGTGACAACACGGTCACCAGAAACATACTTAGCGTGACTACCGACTTGCGCGACCTTCACGAATCCATCGTGCTTGAGTAGGGCAATGATTTCCCGAAAGGTAGGAGGTTGCATGGGCTGACCTCTTTCAGCCGTCCTAATTATAAACTACTTTATAATTTTTGCTAACCAGTTAATAAATATTACTGGCGCTGCTTGGGCTCGGTGACGATGGCTCGGACGATGCGAGGGCGATCGGTGAGGTCGTGGACGATACGCACGTCCGAAAGGCCTGCCTGGCGACAGAGCTCGGCCGCGGCATCAAGGGCGCCCTCGTAGAGCTCGCAGGCAAAGAGGCCGCCGGCGCGCAACATGTAGGGCGCCGCGTTGAGCAGGCGGCGGAAGATATCGAGGCCGTCGGCGCCGCCCTCGAGCGCCAGGTCGGGCTCAAAGTCCTTGACCTCGTGCGGCAGTGAGCGCATGACATCGGTGGGGATGTAGGGCGGGTTGGAGACGAGTACGTCAAAGGTGCCCCACTCTTCGCGGGGAATGGAACTCACCAGGTTCGTGAGGCTGAAGGCGACCTCGTCGGACGTGAGGCCAAGCGCATCGCGGTTTTTGGTAGCAAGGTCGATGGCGCGCGGCTCGATATCGGTAGCAGTGCAGGTAACGTGGCCGCGACGCTCCCAGGCAAGCGAAAGCGAGATGCATCCCGTGCCGCAGCCGACCTCGAGAACGCGGGCGATGCGGGACTCGGCTGGAGCGGGTACGTTGGCCTCGGCGGCATCTTGCGCGGGAGTCGTCTGTTGGTCGTTGTCCTCAATGGCGATGCCGTATTCGTCGAGCTCGGGCTCGGGGGTTTCCATGGCCCCTGCTTCTGCCGCCTGCGCGGCGGCTTCCTCGGCCTCGCGGTCGGCCAGTTCCTCGGCATAGGCACGGCTACCGAGCACGTCGCTACCCAGCGCAGCCTCATCGGCGGCCGTCAGGTTGGCGGCACGGCGCTCGGCGGTCGCGCGTTCGTCGGCCAGCGCCGCCTCGGCTTTGCGAGCCTGCTCGACCTCATCGTTCCAAGGCAGCTCCACGCGCTGGCGGGCAGCGGCCTCGGGGCTCAGTACCTCGGCATCCAGATAATTGAATACTTCCTCGACGAGCATCTCGGTCTCGGGGCGCGGGATGAGCACGCCGGGGGCGCACGCGACGTCGATCATGCGAAACTGCGTGCTGCCGGTGATGTATTGCAGCGGTTCGCCTTTGGCGCGACGAACGACGGCCGCATGCATGGTCTCGAGCTGCGCTGCGTCGAGCGTCTCGTCCATGCGCATATACAAGTCGATACGCGCCAGGCCCGTTGCCGCGCACAGCAGCCACTCGGCAGAAAGACGGGGATGCTCCTCACCGCGCTCGGCCAGGTACTCCTTGGTCCACTCGAGACAACGCTTGATGGTCCAGATCTCGTTTGCCATGGGGTCCTCCCCTCTTAAGCGCCGGGCGGCGCGCGAATGTCGGAGCAGATTGTACGCGAGGGTGGCGCGCGGCAAGGGGCGATTGGAAGCGATTATCGAGAATC
>URTZ01000162.1 GCA_900550825.1 uncultured Collinsella sp.
CGGCTATGCAGACGCCGATACTACGCAGGTGACGCCTCGCCTTCGATCTCAGTCGCAGACCTTTAGCCAGCGCTCCTCGGCGCCTCGTTCGGGCCAGCGCAACTACCAGGGTCGCGGCGAGCTCGCCCCCCGCTCGGGCCAGCGCAATATGCAGCGTCAGGGTAGCTATCGCGGTCGTTCCGACAATAACCGCGGTCGTATGCCCCAAGGCACTGGTCGCGGTGGTTCAAATCGTGGACGCGGCGGTGGGCGTGTTCCCCAGAACAACGGTCTCGATCCTCGTATCGTTTACGCCGGTATCGGTGCTGTGGCGCTGCTGCTGATCGTGCTCATTGTGGTACTCCTGCGTGGCTGCGGCTCCTCGGCGCCCGAGTCGACGCCCGAGACGCCCGTTGCCACCAAGACGACGACCAAGAAGTCTTCTAAGAAGACCGAAACGGTCGACGAGGGCGAAGATACCGATGAGGCGACGGATGAGTCGACTGATTCGGACGCTACCAAGACGACGGCCAAGAAGGAAGAGAACGAGGTCACGAAGGTCAAAGTCTCCGTTGCCAAGGGAAAGACCGCGTGGATTGAGGTCAAGGTCGACGGCAAGTCGGTCTATGGCGCCCAAGCGACTGGCCCCTTTGAGCAGGAGTACACGCCCGAGTCCTCGATCGAGATCACCACGTCCAAGCCTTCCGATGTCACCGTTACCAAGAACGGTGAAAAGGTCCGTTACGATACCAAGACCTCCGGCGTGGCGCGTGTGACGATCACCGTTCCCAAGAAGGAGACGACTGATTCCGAGAATGGTGAAAGTTCTGATGGTACCGACACCACCGATGGTACCGATACCACCGACGGTACCGATGCCCAGTCCACGGATGGCGCCGATACCGCAACTGACGGTCAGACGCCCACCGATTCTACTGACTATTCGTACGATAGCTACTAAGCCGCTCGTACGCGAAAGGAAACATCATGGCTAAAGATTCCAGCTTCGACGTCGTGTCCGAGGTCAATATGCAGGAGGTCGACAATGCCTTCCAGCAGACCACGCGCGAGATTTCCCAGCGCTATGACCTTAAGGATTCCGGCGCCACGATCGAGCTTTCGAAGGGCGACAAGCTCTTTACGATCAACGCCCCGGCCGACTTTGTCTCTAAGCAGATTGTCGACGTGCTGAGCTCCAAGCTCATCAAGCGCGGCATCGACCTCAAGGCTGTCTCGTGGGATGCTCCGCAGGCGGCATCGGGCGGCACCGTGCGCGTGCTCGGCCATATCGTCGAGGGTATCGACCAGGCGACCGCCAAGAAGATCAACAAGGACATCAAGGACCAAAAGCTCAAGGTCAAGGTGACCATCGAGGCCGACAAGCTGCGTGTTTCCTCTGCTTCGAAGGACGCGTTGCAGACCGTGATCCAGTTTCTGCGCGACCAGGACTACGGCCAGCCGCTGCAGTTCACCAACTACCGCTAATATCATTCGAAAGGACCGCTCTCCAACATGGATACACCGTTGGGCTCCGTGCTCTACATCACCCTCGGGTGCGCTAAGAACGAGGTCGACACCGACCGCATGCGTTCTCTTTTGACTGCTGCGGGCTACGAGGAGGCATTCGACCCGCAGGATGCCGATATCGCCATCGTCAATACGTGCTCGTTCCTTGCCTCTGCAACGTCCGAGAGCATCGAGACCACGCTCGAGCTTGCCAACGAGGTGCAGGACGGCGTTCGTTCCTGCCCGATCGTCATGTGCGGCTGCGTGCCGTCACGCTACGGTGACGACCTACCCGACGAGCTGCCCGAGGTCGCTGCCTTTGTGAAGGCCGACGAGGAGGACGGCATCGTGGCGGTCATCGATGGCGTGCTGGGTGTCGAGCGTGAGATCGCGGCCTATATCCCTCAGGTCAAGCGTACCGTCGAGGGCGCCGTTGCTTACGTCAAGATTTCCGATGGCTGCAACCGCTTCTGCAGCTTCTGCATGATCCCCTATATTCGCGGTCGCTATCATTCGCGCAATGCCGAGAGCATTATCTCCGAGGTTCGCGACCTGGTCGCCGGTGGTGTGCGCGAGATCGTACTGATCGGTCAGGACACGGGCATCTGGGGTACCGACTTTGCCGATGAGGACCTCGCCGAGGGCGCGCCGCGCAATCTGGCGCAGCTGCTGCAAGCCGTTGCTGAGGCGGTGCGTCCTCATAACGTTTGGGTCCGTGTACTCTACCTGCAGCCCGAGGGCATGACCGATGAGCTTATCGATACGATTCGCGATACGCCCGAGGTGCTGCCCTATATCGATATCCCCGTGCAGCACTGCGACGCGCGCATCCTCAAGGCTATGCGCCGTTCCGGTTCGCGCCAGGAGCTCGAGGACCTGTTCCGCGATCTGCGTGAGCGTATCCCCGGCATCGTGATCCGTTCCACGGCTATGGTCGGCTTCCCGACCGAGACCGACGACGAGTTCCGCGACCTTATCGACTTTATGGACACCGTCGGCTTTGACTACACGAGCGTCTTTGCCTACTCGCAGGAGGAGGGCAGCCTGGCCGCTAAGATGGAGGGTCAGGTCGACGAAGAGGTCAAGCTCGAGCGCGCCCAGGAGGCCATGGACCTGGCCGAGTCGCTCGGTTTTGCCGCCACCGCCGCACATGTGGGCGAGCGCGCCCAGGTGATCGTCGACGGTATCGAAGAAACCGAGGACGGCGCCGAGCTGATCGGCCATGCCTGGTTCCAGGCGCCCGATTCCGATGGCGCGGTCCACTTGGACGCCAGCGAGGCGTCCGTGGGCGATATTCTGACTGTCGAGTTTACCGATAGCTTCTGCTATGAGCTTATCGGCCATGTTGTGGAGTAGGAGAGCATCGTGGCAAACGAGAGCAATAAGGAACTGACGAGTGTTTGGACGCCCGCCAACATCGTGACGTGCGTTCGCATCGTCTTTATCCCGGTGTTCATGATCGTGTCGGCGCTTTCTCACACGAGTGTTGCCGGTACGGATTGGAGCACCTTCGACGGCCCGCTCGCCGCCGCTGCCTTCATTCTGTATGTGATCCTGTCGTGCACCGATAAGGTCGACGGTTATCTGGCGCGTTCGCGCAACGAGATCACCGACTTCGGTAAATTCTTGGACCCCATCGCCGATAAGCTGCTCGTGTTCTCGGCCCTGCTGCTGTTCTTGGATTTTGGCGCGGTGACCGTGTGGTCCGTGTTCATTATCCTGTTCCGTGAGCTTCTGGTGAGCGCCCTTCGCATGGTCGCGAGTGCGGCCGGTGTGGTCGTTGCGGCCGATAAGCTCGGCAAGTACAAGACGGCGACCACGATGGTCTCCATCTGCGGTTACCTGTGCGTTTTTGCTATGGCCGGCTTGCACCTTGGCCCGGTGGCGCTGACGCTCGGCATCTACTCGGTGTCGCGCTTCCTGTATGCCGTTGCCGTTGTCTTGACCGTTATCTCGGGCGCCCAGTACTTCTGGAACTGCCGCAAGATCGTCTTTTCGGTCTAGGTCCTGGTGGGTATGACGGACTCTTTTGAGCAGATTTCCGCACATAACGAGGAGCTGGCGCGCGATATCGTCGAGCGCGCGAGCGCTCGGGGTGTGACGGTTTCGACGGCTGAGTCGCTGACGGCGGGTATGATCGCCTCGACGATTGCGGATATCCCGGGCGCCTCGGCGGCGCTGCGTGGCGGTGCGGTGACCTACTGCGATGAGATTAAGCATCGCGTGCTGGGTGTTGAGCAGGAGACGCTCGACCGCTACACCGCGGTGTCGCATCAAACTGCGCGCGAGATGGCGTCGGGTTCGCTGGAGCTGTACCAGAGCGATATTGCAGTGAGCGCAACGGGTTATGCCGGCCCCGGCGGTGGTACTGAGGACGATCCTGCTGGCACTTTCTATATTGGCTGGGCACATCGTTCCGCCGATGGGGGAGTGCCGGTCGTGGACTCTGTGCGCTGCCACTATGAGGGCGACCGTTCGTGTGTTCGTGCCCATGCGGTCACGGAGGCATTGGGTCGCATTGCCCTTGTGCTCAACCCTATGGAATAGACGTGTTTTAAGGGGCCTCCGGGCCCCTTAATTGTGGAGATAGGGACCTTAGGCTCATTTGGCGTTTGTGCTGGTTGTAGATGTATTTTTTCCTGCCTTGTTCATATTTGGTCCTTTGTGGTCAAGCATTTGGTCAGTGTTTGGTCGGCGTTTGGTTGGGTTTTGGAAAGACCGCCTGCATATGATTGGCCTGAACGGTTGACCACGAACAGCCGTTCGTTTATTATCGATGCAGGTTGTTAAGAGGAGGGCTATTCATGGCCAAGAATTCAGGTCCCGTACGTACCGTTCATGCTCGCACGACGGGTAAAGAGCGCGATGAGATGATCGCCACCACCAAGGCCGAGATCGAGAAGAAATTCGGCCAGGGTTCCATCATGAGGTACGGCGACGGTGGTCCCGAGCTCGAGGTCGAGGCCATTCCCACTGGCGCCCTGGCCCTCGATGCCGCGCTGGGCATCGGCGGCGTGCCGCGCGGCCGCATCGTTGAGATCTACGGCCCCGAATCCTGCGGCAAGACGACGCTCGCGCTGCACATCGTCGCCAGCGCCCAGAAGAGCGGC
>URTZ01000163.1 GCA_900550825.1 uncultured Collinsella sp.
CGAACCGATGAGAGGACGGAACACGGGGATCTTCACGGCCTCGTTGACAGCCATGATGTTCTCAAGCGTTTGGGAGGCAACCTGCCCAAGCGATTCGCCCGTAACGATGGCCTTAGCGCCCTCGATATGCGCGATGCGCTCGGCAACCGAATACATAATGCGGCGATACATGATCACGCGAAGGTTACTGGGACAGGTGACCGAAATCTCACGCTGGCAGTCGCCAAACGGCACCACGTACAGGCGGCCGATCTGGACACCCGGCTCAAGCGCACGGATGATATCCTGCACCAAATACTCGCTCGTATCGGGCGTCTGCGGACGACCGGAGAAATGTACCGGCACGCACACCGCGCCGCGACGCGCGAGCATCCAGGTCGCCACCGGAGAATCGATACCTGACGACAGCAGCGTCACGACCTTGCCGGCAGAACCCACCGGCAGACCGCCCACGCCGCGCTCGGAGCGCGCGTACACATAAACGCTACCCTGGACCACCAGTACGTGCACCATCGCATCGGGGTCGTGCATTTGAACCTTTTTATCGGGGAAGGCCTCACACAACACCTCGCCCACCTGACGATTGATGTCAATCGAGGTGAGCTCATAGTCGGTATTGGAGCGCTTAGCGTGCACCTTAAACGAATCGAAGGAACCAAACTCGCGCAGCGCCTTGACGGCGGCGGCACAGTACTCCTGCGGGTCGCGGTTAGTGTGATACGCCAAAGACACACGAGCAACGCCGGGAACGGTGCGAATGACACGCGCCGCCTCGTCGGCCTGATGCTCGTTAAAGGTCACGAGGATATAACCGGAAATTCGAGACACGGCATTCACGGAAAAGGCGGCCAAAGCCGCCTTAATGTTATCCATGAGGATATGCTCAAAATGTGCGCGGTTCTTGCCCTTCAGTCCAACCTCGTGATAGTGGACCAGGCAGACGCGAGCCGCCATTTAGGCTTCAGCAACCTTGTGGCCGAGCGCCTTCTCGTAACGGGCCTCGTCGTAAGAGATGTCGCCGTCGACAATCTCGTCCATAGCCATCGAGATGGTATCGGCACCGGAAAGCCCGATGGTGATGTCATCGACATCCTGGACGGCAAGCACGCGGTTGTGCTGGCCACGCAGCATGCTATTGATGTCGCAGGCGCGCTTGGAGGCAAGCGAAGCGAGCAGGAAGCGGTTGTGATCGGTCTTCTCCAGAAGATCGTCAATGCAAGGCTTTACAACGGACACGGACCTCAGATCCTTTCATGCATATCGAGAACGCGAACGAGCTCATCGGTCGCGCGGTCGAGATCGTCATTAACCACGACGTCGTCGTAGCGGTCGGCAAGGGCAAGCTCATCGGCGGCGTTTGCCATACGCAGCTCAATCGTCTCGGGCGTCTCGGTACCGCGACCGACTAGACGCTCGCGGAGCACCTCAAGCGAAGGCGGCTTGATAAAGATCAGCACGGCCTCGGGGAAACGCTCCTTCACCTGCAGGGCACCCTGGACATCGATCTCCAAAATCAGAGACGAACCAGAGGCGAGCTTGGACTGGACCTCGCTCACCAACGTGCCGTAGCAGTTACCGTGGACCTCGGCCCACTCAACAAACTCACCGTTTGCCACGCGGCGGTCGAACTCCTCGCGCGTCAGAAAAAAGTAGTTGACGCCGTCGACCTCACCTTTGCGTGGTGCTCGCGTGGTAGCCGAAACCGTCAGGCCCAGGTTCGAGCGGCGCTCGCGCACACGAGTGACGAGCGTACCCTTGCCTGCGCCTGACGGTCCAGAAATCACAAAGAGCTTGGAATCCTGAGCGCTCACTTATTTGGTCAGCTGCTCGAGGAGCTGCTCGCGCTGACGGACGCCGAGGCCCTGGACGCGACGGGTAGCGGAGATACCGAGCTCCTCCATGATCTTGGCGGCCTTGGCCTTGCCATAACCAGGAAGAGACTCGATGAGGGTGGAAACCTTCATGCGGGAAGCGATGGGGTCATCGGAGTTGAGCACGGACTCGAGGGACTTCTCGCCCTTCTTGATCTGCTCGCGAAGCTCAGCGCGGGCGTGACGTGCGGCAGCAGCCTTCTCAAGAGCCTGCTTGCGCTGCTCATCGGTAAGCTGAGGGAGTGCCATTCGTACCTCCAAGTAGTTGGGTTATATCTGATTCAATAATTGGCATTTTAGCACGTAGAACGTACAAAATGCCCAATCGCGGCTCCATAGGTTAGACGATACCCGCAAAAAGTGCAATATACTGCGCCCAAAGTTAAGCCCCTGACCTGCGATTCCACACAAAGGATGGGAAAGTTTACGCAGGCACAGGGGCTATTTTGTGCTAATGAGACCCAAAAGTGGTGACTTAGGGGAATCTTTTACGCGACGTTTTCGACCAGCTCGGCGACGATGGCGTCAAAGGCGGCAACCGGATCGTCGGCGCCGGTGATGGGACGGCCCACCACAATATGACTTGCGCCGCGCTCGATAGCCTGGGAAGGCGTCGCCACGCGGGACTGGTCACCAAGGGCGGCACCCACCGGACGCACACCCGGAGTCACGATCAGGGCATCGGGACCCAGCAGCTCACGCATGTCGTGAGCCTCCATCGGCGAGCACACGATGCCATCGATGCCGTTGGCCTGAGCGAGCTTTGCCAGGCGGGCGGCCTCCTCGGACACGGGCGACTCGACGCCGATCTCGCTCAAGGCATCCTGATTCATGCTCGTGAGAACGGTGATGGCGACGAGCTTGGCGCGGTCCTCGCGCGCCTCCTCGGCACCCTCGCGGCAGGCAGCGAGCATGGCGCCCGAACCCAAGCCGTGAACCGAGAGCAGGTCGGCACCAGCAAGCGAGGCCGAACGGGCGGCGCCGCGAACCTGATGCGGAATATCATGGAACTTAAGGTCGAGGAAAACCTTAAAGCCCAAATCCTTGAACGTCTTGACGATCTCAGGACCCTCGGCGTAATAGAGCGTCATGCCAACCTTGAGCCAGGCGGCATGGCCCGAAAGCTCGTGGGCAAGCTCGAGCGCACGCTCACGGTCGCAGTCGAGAGCGACGATAACACGGTCGCGGGCATCGGTCTCTAGCATTCGAACGCACCTACCAGCTCGTTGATGTCCTTCACGCCCTGAGACTCGGCCCAGGCCTCGAGCTCGTGCGCGATCTTGAGCGAAGCGCACGGATCGACGAAGTTGGCCATGCCGACCGACACGCAGGTGGCGCCGGCCAGAATAAACTCGGCCGCATCCTCGCCGGTCATGACACCGCCGACACCGTTGATGGGGATATCGACGGCCTGGGCGACCTCCCAGACCATGCGCACGGCGATGTGGTGGCACAGCGGGCCCGAAAGGCCGCCCTTGGGCTTTGCCACGCGGGACTTGCGGGTATGGACGTCGATGGCCATGCCCTGGATGGAGTTGATGACCGAAAGGCCGTCGGCACCGGCAGCCTCGAGGGCCTTGGCAATCTCGGCAACGTTAACCGGAGCCATCTTTACGAACAGCGGCTTATCGGTCACCTTGCGGCAGGCAGCCATAACGGAAGAGGCGCCCTCGGGCGTGGAGCCCATGGCGGCACCGCCGGCGGCGATATTAGGGCAGCTCACGTTGATCTCGTAGCCGGCAGCCCAGGGGCACAGTTCGACATACATCTCGAGTGCGCGGACAAACTCGTCAACGGAGTGGCCGGCAACCTGACAGATGACCTGGCAGCCGTCCTTGGAGAGCTGCTCGAGCCACGGACCGGACTCGCGGGCAAAGGCGGCCACGCCGGGGTTCTGAAGGCCCACGGAGTTGATCATACCGCCGGGGATCTCGGCCATGCGGGGCGCGGGGTTGCCGGGCCAGGGCTCGGCTGCGCAACCCTTGGTGGTGATGGCGCCCAGCTGGGAAACATCAAAGAAGTTCTGGAACTGCCAACCGTAGCCAAAGGTACCGGCTGCGGTGTTGATGGGGTTCTGCATCTTGACGCCGCCGAAATCGACGGCCATGTTCACGGTACCCACTAGAAGACCACCACCTTGGAAGCATCGAACACGGGGCCGCACATGCAAGCACCCTTCATACCGTCGACCGTCTCGACATTGCAGGTGTTGCAGGCGCCAAAGCCACAGCTCATCATGCGCTCAAGCGACACCTCGCAGTACGCACCGGCCTCGGCAGCGGCAGCGGCGACTTTCTTCATCATGACGGCGGGACCGCAGCTGGCGACGTAGTCGTAGCCGCCCTCGCCGAGCAGCTCGGCTGCCGGGTCGGTGCAAAAACCGTGCGTGCCCAGCGTGCCATCGTCGGTGCACACGTTAACCGTGGCGCCCAACGCGCGGAACTCATCGACACCCACGGCCTTGGAAGCGGTGCCAAAGCCCAGGCAAACGTCGACATCCACGCCCTGCTCGGCAAGCATGCCGGCGAGGCACAGCACGGGTGGAACACCGATGCCGCCCGCCACGAGCAGCGCCTTCCTGGTGCCCTCGGGAACAAGCCAGCCGCGGCCGCCAGGGCCCAACAGGTTGGACTTGGAGCCGGGAGCCATCTGCGACAGACGACGGGTATCGTCGC
>URTZ01000164.1 GCA_900550825.1 uncultured Collinsella sp.
TAACGTAGAGACGCTGGCGAATATTGCACCGATCCTCTTAAACGGAGCGGAATGGTACCGCAGCATCGGCACAGCGAACAGCCCTGGCACAAAGCTTTTTACGGTCTGTGGAAATGTAGTCCGCAGGGGCGTATTTGAATTTCCGATGGGCGTGAACCTCAAAGATATCATTTATGAAGTGTGCGGCGGCATCACGGATGGAAAAGGGCTTCTGGGCGTGCAGACCGGTGGTACCTCCGGTGCGATCATCAATGCAGATCAGATCGATATGACACTGGATATTGATACAGTTTCGGCATCCGGCGGACGTCTTGGCTGCGGTACGATTCTGGTCATCGACGACAGCAACTGTATTGTAGATATTGTGCGAAACAATTTGGACTTCTTCCGCGGCGAGTCATGCGGAAAATGTACACCGTGCCGCGAGGGCGGCCAGCAGCTTTACAATCTGGTTACCCGCATCAGCCGGGGGCTGGCGACTCTGCCGGATCTGGAAAAAATCGATGAGCTGACGGAGACGATGCGCCTGACTGCCCTGTGTGGTCTGGGACATTCGACCGCTGTTCCGGTGCAGACGAGCATCCAGAACTTCCGTAAGGAATATCTGGCGCACATCGACCGCGATTACTGCCCGGTCTGCGCTCAGGCAGCCGTGGCGGAAGGAATTTATGAAGCAGAAGAAGATTATAGAAACGATGGAAACAGCCGGATGGGAAGACGGCGTGCAGCAGTCGGTGAACGCGATGTCATGTATGATTCGTATGACGCGTATGCGAGACACCGCAGCCGGGGAACATCCTACGCGGGACGATTTGAGCGGAGAGGAGGAAGAGAAGCATGATGGTACATCTGACAATCGACGGGCAGCCGGTAGAGGTGGAGGAAGGAACGACGATCCTACAGGCGGCGAAAAAAGCCTGTATCCACATTCCGACTCTCTGTTATCATGAGGATCTGAGCATCAAGGCGGTCTGCCGCATCTGCGTGGTCGAGGTAGAAGGACAGAGACTGCTTCCGACGGCGTGCAGCACACCGGTTTCGGAGGGAATGGTCGTGCAGACGGCCTCCCCGAAGGTACTGAAAGCGAGAAGAAATATTCTGGAACTGATTTTTGCGAGACATCCGCAGGAATGCCTCGTATGTCCGAAGGACGGAAAATGCGATCTGCAGAAGGTAGCGCAGGATGTCGGAATGCACCTCGATATCCGCTATGACAAGCAGCTCCGCCATCAGAAGGAGGACTGGAGTTCTCCGGCCATCATGCGGAATCCGCAGAAATGTATTCTGTGCGGGCGTTGTATGGAGGTCTGCAATGAGATTCAGGGAATCAACGTCCTTTCGAAGGAAAACCGTGGATTCCATACGCTGATCGCCCCGGCCTATGGGGAAAAACTGGCTGATACCAACTGTATTAACTGCGGCCAGTGCGTGCAGGTGTGTCCGACCGGCGCATTGACGGTTCATTATCATACCTACGGGTTATATCGCCAGAAAGAATTAGGCAAAAAACTGATTATTCAGGTGGCTCCGTCCGTCCGCATTACGCTGGCGGAGGCACTGGGCGAACAGCCGGGCGTTGTCAGCACAGGACGTCTGGTGTCGGCTCTCAAGCGCCTGGGATTTTACAAGGTATTCGATTCCGATTTCTCTGCCGATCTGACGATCATGGAGGAAGGAACCGAGCTTTTGAACCGCCTGCAGAACGGCGGAACCCTGCCGATGATCACCTCCTGCTGTCCGGCGTGGGTTAAATATTGTGAGACTTACGCGCCGGAGTACACGAAGCATTTATCGACGGCAAAATCCCCGCAGCAGATGTTCGGCGCCATCGCCAAGACCTACTACGCCAAAGTGCTGGGCGTGGAGCCCGAGCGCCTGTTTGTGGTGTCCGTGATGCCGTGCACGGCCAAGAAGGCCGAGTGCGCGCTGCCGAGCATGGTGGGCGAGGACGGCACGCCTGATGTGGACGTTGCGCTGACGGTGCGCGAGATGGTGCGCATGGTCCGCGCGAGTCACGTGAGCGTCGACACGCTGGTTGAGGAGCCGCTCGACACGCCGCTGGGCTTTGGCACGGGCGCGGGTGTGATCTTTGGCGCCACGGGCGGCGTGATGGAGGCCGCTGTGCGCTCGGCCTATTACCTGGTGACGGGCAAGAACCCCGACGCCGACTTCTTTACCGGTGTGCGCGGCCTGGACGGCTGGAAGGAAGCCGTGGCCGATATCGATGGCACCAAGGTGCACGTCGCCGTGGCGCACGGGCTAGGCAACGCCGCCCGTCTGCTCGACGCGATTCGCGACGGCCGCGTGAGCTATGACTTCGTCGAGGTTATGGCGTGCCCCGGCGGCTGCGTCGGTGGCGGCGGTCAGCCCATCCACGACGGCTGCGAGCTGGCAGCCGAGCGCGGTCAGGTGCTCTGGGGCCTCGATGCGAACGCCGAGATTCGCTTCTCGCATGAGAATCCCGATGTCCAGGCGTGCTATAGCGAGTTCTTGGGTGCGCCGCTCTCGCCGCTGGCCGAGGAATTGCTGCATACCGATCATCACGCATGGACGATGCCTAACGAGGGGACGTGCTAGCGATGCGCGCGTTTGATGTTGAGATGTCGCGCCGGGGGTTTGCCTCGGCGCTCGCCATGGGCACCCTGTCGCTTGCGCTCGCGGGCTGTGGCGGCGGGGCTGCCGGTGTCGGGTCCGCCGCGGGCTCGGCTGCCACGGACGGCGCCGGTGCTGCCGCAGAGCCGGTCGAGGTGCACGTCGCCTCGCTCAAGGGTCCGACGTCGATCGGTCTGGTGCAGTTTATGGACCAGGCGGCCGACGGTGCCACGGACAATGAGTTCGACTTTGCGATCAACACTGCCGCCGACGAGATTGTGCCCAAGGTCATTCAGGGCGATATCGATATCGCCCTGGTGCCCGCCAACGTGGCGAGCGTGCTCTACAACAAGACTGAGGGTGCGGTGCAGGTCATCGACATCAACACGCTGGGCGTGCTGAACGTTGTGACGGGCGACGCGAGTGTGGCCTCGTTTGGCGATCTGGCGGGCCATACCGTCTATATGACGGGCAAGGGCACCACGCCGGAGTACGTCATGAACTACTTGCTGGAGCGCGCGGGCCTGACCGGCCAGGTGGCGCTTGAGTTTAAGAGCGAGCCCACCGAGGTGCTGTCGGCGTTGCTTGTCGACCCGTCCGCCGTGGGCGTGCTGCCGGAGCCGTTCAAGACGGCGGCCATCGCCAAGAGCGAAGGCAAGCTGTCGGCGCCGGTAAGTCTGACCGATGTGTGGGATGAGCTGGCGGGTGACACGGGCTCCCGTTTGCTGACGGGCGTGACCGTGGTGCGCCGGGCCTTTGCCAAGGAACATCCCGAGGCCGTGGCGGAATTCTTGAGCTGCCATGCGGCGAGCGTTGAGGCCGTGAACGCGGCGCCGGCAGACTGGGCTCAGGCCGTGGTCGATGCGGGCATCGTCGATAACGCCGCGATTGCCGAAAAGGCGATTCCCGGGTGCATGCTCGTGTGCCAGACGGGGAAGGATATGAAGGCGGCGCTCGACGGGTATCTGCAGGTGCTGGCTGATGCGGACGCGAGCGCCGTGGGCGGCAAGCTCCCGGCCGATGATTTCTACTACATGGAGTAGCCCGTGCGTGTGTTTGCTCGACAAATGACAGTGCGTGTGAAGGCGGTGGCGGCAGCAGGTGCCGTTGCCGCCTTTTGGCTTGCCGTGTGGGTGCTGGTGGCGGGTCTCGTGGCGCAACCATTGATTTTGCCGGGGCCGGTCGCTGTCGTGGTGGCGTTGCTGCGGCTGGCATGTGATGCCGGGACGTGGGCGATTCTGGTGGGTTCAGGCGCACGGATCTTGGGCGGGCTGGCGCTTGCCGCGGTGTGCGGCGGCGTGATGGCGGGAGTCTCGGTGCGATCGCTGACGTTTGCCCGCTTGGTGGCGCCGGCGCTTTCGTTTGTTAAGGCGACGCCGGTTGCCTGCGTGGTGGTCCTGCTGCTCATTTGGCTGGGGTCGGCGCGCGTGAGCATTGCCGTGGTCTTTTTGATGGCGCTGCCGGGCGTGTATTTTTCGCTGGTTGAGGGTTTGGCACAGGTTGATCAGCCGCTGGAGCAGATGTTTCGTCTGCATGGCGTGCAGGGTTGGCGTCTGTTTTGCGCCCATACCTGGCGCGAGGTCCTGCCGTTTGTGCTTTCGTGTGCGCGTGCCGTGATCGGCATGAGCTGGAAGGCCGGCGTGGCGGCGGAGCTCATCGGCATGGCGACGGGCACCGTGGGCGAACGCATCTATCAGGCGAAGCTTTTGATCGAGACGGCGGACCTGCTGGCGTGGACCGTGCTGGTCGTGGCGGCATCGTGGGCATGCGAGCGCGTGCTGGTGTGGTTGCTGCGGGCTTCGGGGCCCGTGGCGTGGCGTACTGCCGTGCGGGCGCATGGGCGCGGTGGCCGCGGGCGTGCGTGCGGCTCTGCTGGCGGCGGGGCTGCTGGCCGGGGTGGAGTGCCGGGCCGGTCGGCTGCTGT
>URTZ01000165.1 GCA_900550825.1 uncultured Collinsella sp.
AGTCCTGGCTCGCTCGGAAAGCACATTAAGTGCTTTCCGGCTCGTGCGGAACTCGCGACGAACTAAACGGCCAGACCCGCTCGCACGCTCGTCATCATCCCGAAAGCTAAATAATTAGAAGGTGCGCCGGCTTTCGCCGGCGCTTAATAAGGGATCTAGTTGGTGCTCATTCGTTTTGCTGCAGACTCGACGTAGCTTGCCATCTCATCGACGTCGCAGACGTCTTCGAAGCGGACGGGCTTGGATTCGAGTTCGGCGAGCTGGGTCGGGGCGACCGTGTTGGTGGCCTGCTCGAGCACACGCATAGCCTCAAAATCATCCTCGGGAACGTCGAGGCCCAGGGCGTCGCAGCAGGCGCGCGGGAACTTGTAGGGGCTGGCGGTCGAAAGCAGCACGCGGGCCTTGGCACCCTCGGCGGGAACGACCTGCTTAAAGACGTGATAGCCGCAAGCGGTGTGCGGGTCGATCACGTAGCCGTTCGCGTCCCAGCAGCTCTTGATGACAGCGCGGACCTCGTCCTCGCTGGCCCAACCGCAGCCAAAGACGCTCTGAATCTTTGCTAGCAGGTCGGCGGGAACCTCGTAGCGACCAGTCTGTGCCAGCTGCTCCATAAGGCTAGCAACGAGTTCGCAGTCGCCATCGGACAGGAAGTAGAGCATGCGCTCGAGGTTGGAGCTGATGAGGATGTCCATCGACGGCGAGATGGTCGTGAAGAACGGGCGGTTACGGTCGTAAACGCCGGTGGTCAGGAAGTCGGCAAGCACGTTGTTCTTGTCGCTCGCCACGACGAGCTTGGCGACGGGCAGACCCATGCGCTTGGCGTAGTAGCCGGCCAAGATATCGCCAAAGTTGCCGGTCGGTACGCAGAACTCCACGGCGTCGCCGGCCTCGATGGCGCCGGCGCGCAACAGCTGCGCATAGGCGGCAAAGTAGTAGACGACCTGCGGTACCAGGCGACCGACATTGATGGAGTTGGCGCTCGAAAGCACCGTGCCGGCGGCCTCCAGACGCTCGGCAAGCTCCTTATCGGCAAAGATGCGCTTGACGGCGCTCTGAGCGTCGTCAAAGTTGCCGCGGATGCCGCAGACGGCGACGTTGTCGCCCTCCTGCGTGGACATCTGCAGGTTCTGGACGCGGCTGACCTTGCCCTCGGGATAAAAGACGGTGATGCCCGTGCCCAGAGCGTCGGCAAAACCGGCGAGCGCGGCCTTGCCCGTGTCGCCCGACGTGGCGGTGACGATCATGATGCGCTCAGCGCCGCCGTCCCTGGCGGAAGTGCGGGCCATCAGACGGGGGAGCATCTGCAGGGCGACGTCCTTAAAGGCGCTCGTGGGGCCGCCAAAGAGCTCCATCACATAGGTCTGAGGGGCGTCGGCGCCCGGCGCAGCGTCGAGTTTGACGAGTGGCGTAACCTCTTCACTCGCGAACGTGCCGCGGTATGCCTCGTCGACACACGCCGAAATTTCTTCGGCCGTGTAATCATTCAGTAACATTCCCAACACATCTTGAGCGATTTCAAAGTACGATTTATCTGCAAGCGAGCTGATATCGACCTGCTGGGTGCCGAGCTCGTCCGAGACAAACAAACCCCCGTCGGGAGCGATGCCGGTGCGGATTGCCACCTTACTTGAGCACGATAAAGTGCGTCCTCGTGTACTATGATAAGTTCCCATATAACACTGCTCCTCGGATGCCTTGGTCCCAATCGGTGAAACCATGGTATCAGAGCGCGCAAAACAGGTTTGCAGAGGCTTTTAGAAAGGTAACCTCAAGCCCATGATTAAGATTGCCAAGTTTGGCGGCTCGTCGGTCGCCGACGCCGAACACTTCAAGAAGATCAAGGCCATCGTCGATGCCGACCCTGCCCGCCGTTTTGTGGTGGTTTCCGCCTGCGGCCGCCGCTTTAAGGGCGACACCAAGGTGACCGACCTGCTCTACCTGGTTAACGCGCACGTTAAGTATCACGTGTCGTGTGAGGAGCTGCTCGAGGACATTGGCCAGCGCTATTTTGATATCGCTGACGAGCTGGAGCTCACCTATCCCATCCGCGAGGAGTTCGCGGCCTTTGCCGAGCGCGCCCGCTCGGGCGGCTACTCTACCGAGGAGCTCGTGAGCCGCGGCGAGTACTTCACCGCTCGCCTGATGGCCGAGTACCTGGGTCTGCCGTTCCTGGACGCCGCGACGGTTGTGGCGTTCCATCATGACGGTACGCTCAGTATGAATCGCACCTCCGAGCTGGTGCAGGAGTACGGCCAGCAGGGCGGCTTTGTTATGCCCGGTTTCTACGGCGCGACGCGTGAGGGCCAGATCAAGCTGCTCGACCGTGGCGGCGGCGATATTTCCGGCTCGATTCTGGCCAAGTGCCTGGGCGCCGATCTGTACGAGAACTGGACCGACGTCTCGGGCTTCTATTCTGCCGATCCGCGTATTGTTCCCGAGGCTCAGCCCATTGCGCGCGTTACTTACGAGGAGCTGCGCGAGCTTTCGTACATGGGTGCGAGCGTCCTGCACGAGGAGGCCGTGTTCCCTGTGCGTGAGGCGGGTATTCCGCTGGTCATCAAGAACACCAATGCGCCGCAGGACCCCGGCACCATCATTAGCGAGACGGCTGATGAGGGCGAGGCAGAGCCCATCATTACCGGCGTGACCGGCAAGCGCGGCTTTGTCGCCATCAACGTCGCCCGCGACCGCACCAAGCCTCGCGTCGGCTTTATGCGCCGCGCACTTTCGGTCTTCGAGCGCTATGACGTTTCCGTCGAGCACATGCCCACCGGTGTCGACCGCTTTGGCGCCGTGGTGCAGGAGAAGGATGTGCACGATTCGCTGTACTCGCTTGTGGGCGACATTCAACAGGAGGTAGAGCCGCTCGAGATCGAGGTTGTCGAGGGCCTTGCGCTCATCGCGACCGTCGGCCGTAACCTGCGCGGCCGCGCAGGTATCTCGGGCCATCTGTTTGGTATGCTTGGCCAGGCCGGCGTGAGTGTGCGCATGATTTCACAGAGCTGTGACGAGATCAACATCATCATTGGCGTGGAGGAGAAGGACTTCGATCTGGCGATTCGGACCATTTACCGTGCCTTCTCCGATGAGAACGGCATTGTGAAGGTCTCCGACCTGGAGGCTTCCGCGCCGGTCGATCCTGCTCTGGCTGCGCTCCACAAGTAGCTGCTATCTCGCTAGATTTTTGGGACTCGCCTCAAAAATCTACGGCGGGGCGTTTCGTTTCGGTTTCGTTTCGACGGGGCGGGTTTCGTGCCCGCCCCGTTCTTGTATACACTGGCAACAATAATCGGCCTGCTTGGCGTGCGGGCGATAGCCACAACCTTTAAAGGGGGAAGCATGAAACAGTACACGGTTGCTATTTTGGGCGCGACGGGAGCCGTGGGCACCCAGATGCTCGAGTGCCTCAACGAGCAGGAGTTTCCGGTCGGTAAGCTCAAACTGCTGGCAAGTGCACGCTCCGCGGGCAAGACCGTTGAGTTCCGCGGCGAGCAGATTGTGATCGAAGAGGCTTGCCCCGAGGCCTTTGAGGGCTGCGATATTGTGCTTGGCGCCGCCGGCGACGACATCGCCAAGGATCTGCTGCCCGAGGCCGTCAAGCGCGGTGCCGTCGTGGTCGATAACAGCCATGCCTTCCGCATGGACCCCGAGGTGCCGCTGGTCGTGCCCGAGATCAATGCCGACGATATCAAGTGGCATCACGGCCTTATCGCCAACCCCAACTGCGCGACCATCATCGGCCTGGTTCCCACGTGGCCGCTGCATCAGCTCGCCGGTGTGAAGCGCATGATCGTCTCGACGTATCAGGCGGCTTCGGGTGCCGGCGCTCCCGGTATGGCCGAGCTCGAGGCTCAGCTGGCCGCCCTGGGCCGCGGCGAGGAGATTCCCGAGCCGCGCGCGTTTGCCGCCCAGCTGGCGAGCAACCTGATTCCGCAGATCGGCGGCGTCAAGGAGGAAGGCTTTACCTCCGAGGAGATGAAGCTGCAGAACGAGGGCCGTAAGATCATGCACCTGCCCGAGTTGCGCGTGAACTGCACCTGCGTGCGCGTGCCCGTGCTGCGTTCGCACTCCGAGAGCATTACGCTCGAGTTTGAGCGCGATATTACGGTCGAGGAGGCTCGTGCTGCGCTGGCTGCCGCTCCCGGCGTCAAGCTGGTTGACGATATGGCTGCCGAGGATGCACACGACCGTTTCCCCATGCCGATGGATACGTCCGACCAGGACCTGATTTGGGTCGGTCGCGTGCGCCGCGACATCTCGAACCCCGAGGCCGCGCGCGGTATCACCTTCTGGTGCTGCGGCGACCAAATCCGTAAGGGCGCGGCAACCAACGCCGTCCAGATTGCCAAGCTGCTCTGCGAGTAGTGGTGGACCTGTCCGGCGGGGGCCGGGCTTAGTTTTCAGAACGTCCTCGACCATGTGTGGCGCCTTGTCCTGCTCCTTCGGAGCCGCGGACAAGGC
>URTZ01000166.1 GCA_900550825.1 uncultured Collinsella sp.
GGACTTGCAGCGACGGACCTCAGGACACTCTTACACCACGTCTGCGCGCGCGACCACGGTTTTTGTCTAGGGAATCGCTTCTCATCCAAAAAATCCGCTTGACTGTATTGCCGCAACACAGCGCAACGTAAGGGGTGTCCGATAACGGGCGCCCCTTTTTAAGTGGCAACGTGGCTGCGAATCCGGAGCGCCCCCAACAAGAAAGGTGGGGAGATGGAAGCGGAAAAGAAGGCGTTTAAGATCACCAAGCGCGAAATTGGCTTTGTGCTGGGTATCGTTGTCTTTTTGCTGGTGAAGTTTCTTCCTTTGGCGGAGCTGAGCTCGACGGTCGAGCTCACGGTCGGCGGTCAGACCTGTCTGGCACTGACGCTCGCCACGGTGGTGTTCTGGGCATGCGGCGTGGCACAGCCGGGCTTTGTGGGCCTGCTCTACTGCGCACTGCTCGTCCTGTTCAAGGTGTGCGTGGACGACACGGGCGCCGCGAGCATCTCGGCGACGGTCGCCTCCACGTTTAGCTCGTGGACCAAGGCCACCATGTGGCTCGTCATCGGCGCCTACCTCATCGCCAGCGCGGTCAAGGAGTCGGGCCTGGGCGAGCGCATCGCCTACGCGTTCATGCTCAAGTTCGTGCGCGACGCCAAGTCGCTCATCATCTCGATCTTCGCGCTCACCTTTGTGCTGTCGCTGCTGATCCCGCATCCGTTCCCCCGCGCCTTCCTCATCCTCGCCGTCGTCTCGGTCATCGCCGAGTCCGCCGGCTACGGTGACGACGACAAGGGCAAGCTCGGCTTCCTCGTGTTTGCCGCTGCCGCCCCGGGTTCCATGTTCTTCCTGACGGGCGACTCCACGCTTAACCCGCTCGTTGCGCAGTACAGTGCCGAGGCCGGCGGCATGAGCCCGTCCTTCGTCGACTGGTTCCTGTACATGAGCGTGCCTATGCTGGTTGCGCTGCTGTGCACCCTGTTCCTGGGCCTTTTCCTCTTTAAGCCCAGCAAGGAGCTCGTCTACGATCGCGAGCAGATCGTGGCCAAGCAGGCCGCGCTCGGCAAGCTCTCCGTCAAGGAGATCCGCACCATCGTGTGGCTTGTCATCGCCATCGCGCTGTGGCTCACCGTCTCGGGCGACTATATCGGCTGGGTCACCCTGGCCATTGGCGTTGCTCTCGCCATGCCCATCATCGGCGAAGTCCTCACTCCCGCCAGCTGGAACGCTGTCGACATCAAGTCCCTCATGTTCCTGACGGCCGCCATGGCCGTGGGCTCCGTGGGCGGTGCCACCGGCATGAACGCCTGGATCGCCGACGTCGTGCTCCCCAGCTCCGTGCCTGAGAACATCTTCCTGTTCGCCCTGCTCGTCGCCGCGCTTTCCATGATCATCCACATGTTCATGGGCTCGGTCATGGCCGTGCTCGGCGTGTGCGTGCCGGCATTTATCAGCTTTGCCGCCGGCTCCAGCGTGAGCCCACTCGCCGTGGCGCTCATCGTCTTCACGTCCATCAACATCCACTACATCCTGCCGTTCCATAACCTGCCGATCCTTATCGGCGAAGGCAAGGACGCCGGCGGCTACACCTCCAAAGAGGCTATGCGCATGGGCATCCCCCTCACCGCGGTCGTCTTTGTCGTCGTGCTGGTCGAGGCCGCCTGGTTCCACCTCTTTGGCCTGATGTAAGCGGTCGAGCGCCCCGGCTGTAAGCAGCCAAGCGCTTGAACTTCGAGTGGTCGAGCGCTCCATTTGTGAGCGCCGCGGCCCCATTACGTTACCCCGTCCGGCGGCACCCCGTCGCCGGACACTCTCCCGAAAGGAGTACGCCATGTCCACTACCGATGCTTCCCAGATCCACGACCTGCGTTCCGCGCTCGACTTTTTGCGTGAGATGCCGGGCCAGCTGCTCGAGACCGACACCCAGGTCGATCCCGATGCCGAGGTCTCGGGCGTCTACCGTCACGTCGGTGCTGGCGGCACCGTCATGCGCCCGACCAAAGAGGGTCCGGCGATGGTCTTCAACAACGTCAAGGGCTTTGACGACGCCAAGGTCTGCATCGGTATGCTTGCCAGCCGCAAGCGCGTTGCCGCCCTGCTCGACCTGGACGAGGAGCACCTGGGCCTCGAGATCGGCAAGCGCTTCGAGAACCTGATCGCCCCCGAGCAGATCGCCGAGGGCAAGCACGTCGACTGCCAGGAGGTCGTGTACAAGGCGACCGACGAGGGCTTTGACCTGCGCAAGATCGTTCCCGCTCCCACCAACACGCCCGTTGACGGCGGCCCCTACATCACCATGGGCCTCGCCTATGGCACGAGCCCCGATGGCACCCAGTCCGACGTAACCATCCACCGCTTCTCCTGCGTCGACAAGGACAAGCTCGCCATGTGGATCACCCCGGGCAGCCGTCACCTGGGTGCGTTCTTTGACGAGTACTGCCAGCGCGGCGAGGATATGCCCATCTCCATCTCCATCGGCCTGGACCCCGCCGTGTACATGTGCTGCGGCTTCGAGGCTCCCACCACGCCGCTCGGCTTCAACGAGCTGCAGATCGCCGGCGCCCTGCGCGGCCGCGCCGTCGAGCTTGCCGACTGCGTCACCGTTCCGCAGAAGTGCATTGCCAATGCCGAGTACGTGCTCGAGGGCTACCTCATGCACGACGAGACCATCAACGAGGATGTCAACGGCCACGGCTACGCCATGCCCGAGTTCCCCGGCTACACCGGTGGCGCCAAGGTCTGCCCGGTGATCAAGATCACCGCCGTCACCACGCGCGTCAACCCCATTATGGAGAGCTGCATCGGCCCTTCGCACGAGCACGTGTCCATGGCCGGTATCCCCACCGAGGCCTCCATCTACAAGATGGTCGAGACCGCTATCCCGGGCCGCCTGCTCAACGTTCACGCCGCTCCCTGCGGTGGCGGCAAGTTCGTTGCCATCATGCAGTTCAAGAAGTCGAGCAAAAATGACGAGGGCCGTCAGCGCAACGCCGCCATGCTCGCCTTCTCGGCGTTCTCCGAGCTCAAGCACGTCATCCTTGTCGACGAGGATGTCGACATCTTCGATATGAGCGACGTGATGTGGGCCATGACCACGCGCTTCCAGGCCGACGTGGACCTCATCACCATCCCCGGTTGCCACTGCCACGTGCTCGATCCGTCCAACGACCCCGCGTTCGATCCTTCGATCCGCGAGCACGGTATCGCCTGCAAGGCCATCTTCGACTGCACGGTTCCGTTTAACCTCAAGAAGAACTTCATCCGCTCGCAGTTCATGGAGATCGACAAGGACAAGTGGGCCGCCGAGCTCGCCTTCTAGTAAGTAGCCCTACCAAGTAGTTAAGGAGTTGTCATGCCTGAGTCTTCTGTTCGTCCCCGTCGCATTGTCGTTGGCGTGTCTGGCGCCAGCGGTGCGGCACTGGGCCTTGAATGCCTCAAATGCCTGCGCCAGGCCGGCGCTGAGTCGGCGCTTGTCGTCACGCGCGGGGGAGAGATCACCATCGAGCAGGAGCTCGGCATGACGCTCGACGAGTTTGCGTGCTATGCCGATGTGGTCTACGACAACAAGAACATTGGCGCTGCCATCGCAAGCGGCACCTATCCGGTCGACGGCATGATCGTGGCTCCCTGCTCCATGAAGACGCTCGCCGGCATCGCGAGCGGCTACAGCGAAAACCTGTTGCTGCGTGCGGCCGATGTGCAGATGAAAGAGCAGCGCCGCCTGGTGCTCATGGTGCGCGAGACGCCCTTCAGTGCGATCCATGTCGACAACATGGCACGCCTGGCGCGCGTGCCGGGTGTCATGCTCATGCCGCCCATGCTCACGTTTTACAACGGCCCCGCCACGCTCGATGAGGCGGTGCATCACATCGCCGCCAAGGCACTCGAGGCCGTCGGCGTGTCGTGCGCCAACTATAAGCGCTGGTCATAGGCATCTTTAGGGTAGGATACGAGTAGTGTTTGAGCCCGCTGCCCCTGTGGGCGGCGGGCTTTTCGTGTCAAAGGGTGTGTCGGGAGGACCTATGCAGACGGGTATGTATGCGATTAGCGAGATGGCGAGCTTGTTTAACGTTTCGCGCCAAACGCTCATCTACTACGACAAGATCGGTCTGTTTAAACCCGCCGTGGTTAACGAAAAAGGCTACCGTTTCTATTCGCCCACGCAGATCCCGCTCATGCGTCTGATCTGCATGCTGCGCGACTTGGGACTGGAACTCGATGAGATCGATCGCCTGACCTCGACGTTCGACATTGGAGAGATGACCGATCACCTGCGCTCGCGGGTGCAGGCGCTCGACGAGCAGATTGCCGGGCTCAAAGCCGAACGCGCCAGCGTGCAGGAGCGGTTGAGCTTTTACGACGAGGCGGTCTACTGGCGTGAGCGCGAGGGCAAGCCGGAGCTCAAGCAGTTTGAGCGTCGCTACGTGGTCTTTGAGGAATTTCCGTCCGATATCGAGCGAGG
>URTZ01000167.1 GCA_900550825.1 uncultured Collinsella sp.
ATGGAAGGCACGCTGGCCTACAAATATCAGCTGTACTTTAATGCCCTGTTCTTTCCGGCGCAGGGAATTTTGTTGAGCATTGGATTTATCTATAAACCGCAGCTCCTGCGTCTGTCGAGCATTTGGGCGAATCCGCGCAAGCGTCGCCGCTTTGACCTGATTATTGTTGCCGTTATGGCACTAATCGTGGTCATTACCGGAGCGTGCGCCGCAATTATGGCAGGCCCCGGCATCCCCATCATGAGCTTTATGTACGGCCTTAACTTTGAGCGCTACCGCACGCTGGCGCTGCTAATGGTTGTCGCCGGCGGCGTCACCGCGGCAATCGACTTTATCTACGCCATCATCACGGTGTTGCGCCACGCCGGCGACGTCACCAAGATCTACCTGATCTGCTTCGCCGTAAGCGTGGTGCTGCCGGTGATCCTGATTAAGCTGCTGGGTCTGATGGGCGCTGTGGTGAGCTACCTAGCCATCATGGCCCTACTCCTGGTGCTGCTGATTATCGAGTACCGCCGCATCCGCCAACGCATAGAGAGGGACCGGAATCCGTACGGCGCCTAATTGCGGCGATGGGAGCAGCTAATTTACGGTGGAATCACCCCGGCTGGGGTCTCGTTGCGGACACGCAAAACTAAGTGAGTAGACTTTTACCGAATCCCGGACCACACCGACAAAGCACAAGTCCGTGACCCGCGGTTTTATTGAGGCAAATATGTTGGGTGCTCGGCATTTCCAAAAAAGTCTACTCACTTAGCCAGCGGGCAGCCAAATGATTATCTAATCCCCGTCCCTGAAAAATCAATTTGCGGGCAGAAGGGCAAAAGTAGTCAAAAAAGCCCCGTCCCAAATTAGCTACCACTTGCACCGATTATTCGCCCGGGTTGATGTTCGCGTAGAACTCCGCCCCATCATCGAGCCGCAGGATGCCCACGCGACCGAACTCGGAGCCGGTGGCGGCAGCGCAGTCGATGTCGATGCGATCGGGCACGCCGGCAGTGTCCTCGCCGCCCAAGCGCACAATCTGCCCTCGTCCCGATTCCTCATCGAGCCCCGCCAGACCACCGACCTCGCAATAGCGCCCAAGCGATACCGTGGGCGTGTGACCGCTCACCACGACCGGGCCCTTGCCCTCGGCAGAAAGCAGCCCGGTCGGCACATCCCAATAGCCGTGACGAATCCATAGCAGGTCATCGGAAGACTGCACCGCGAGCATCTGCTGCAGCAGCTCGCGATCGGCATCGACCGCTCCCCTGCCGTCGCCGCAATCGACACCATGCTCAAGCAAAAACGCACGCGCCGCCTCGGTCTGAATGCCGGCGTGCACCAGCAGGTACGGCCGCCCGGCAGTCTCGACCACCGCGTAGAGTGGCAGCGCGGCCATCCATCGCACGAGCTCCTCGTATGCCTCAAATTCCATGTCGTTGAGCTGCTCGCGCGTCGTCCAGCCACCGTTGATATCCCAGGTCTCGGCATCGAGCGGATCCTGGCCAATGATGGCATCGAGCATGATCTGCTCGTGATTGCCCTTGAGCACGCGGGCGTTGGGCAGCGAGCGCACGAGCTTAATAACGCCGACCGGATCGGGCCCGCGATCGATCATGTCGCCCAGCACGTACAGCGTGTCGTCGGACGTCAACGAGATCTTAGACAGGGCCTCGTCAAGCGCACGCACGTGCCCGTGAGCATCAGATGTCACATAGATCGCCATGGTACGCCTCTCCTTGTATTGCGGCCGAAGCCCGGTGCCGCAACTAAAACTTCAAGTTGAACTTAAACGTTACCCATTGTACTCCGTTGCAATAAAGCTGGAAAGGGTTTCCGAGCAGAGGCAAAGACGGCAGCCGTCTATGACGGTATCGCGCATGCCCGCAATCCAACCCCATAAACCCACCATCTTTGGGTACAAATAACCGCAGACAACTGACCGTGCCACGCCAACCACCCAGGAGCGGACACCATCCATGAACCAGATCCTTCTCTTTATCGGCCTCGTCATCATTTTGTGCCTGACCATCAAACCCGTCGGCAAAAAACTCCCCTTCCCCACCCTGCTCATCTTTATCGCGCTCGGCATGCTGTTGGGCGTCAACGGCCCGGCGCACATCGACTTTAGCGACTACGCACTCACCGAAACCGTCTGCAGCACGGCGCTGCTGTTCATCATGTTCTACGGCGGCTTTAACACCAACATCGACCGCGCCAAGCCCGTCGCCATACCTGCAGTGCTGCTGAGCACGCTCGGCGTCGTCATCACTGCCGGCATCACCGGCGTATTCGCCCACTTTGTGCTGGGTTTCGACTGGATCGGCGGCCTGCTGCTGGGATCGGTCGTGGCGTCCACCGACGCGGCCAGCGTCTTTAGCGTGCTGCGCGAGCACAATCTTTCGCTGAGGGGCGGCACCGACTCGCTGCTCGAGGTCGAATCGGGCTCCAACGACCCCGTCGCCTACATGCTCACCGCCGTGCTCGCCACACTCGCGGCCGGCGGCGACATCAACATTCCCGCACTGCTGGCCAAGCAGATTATCCTGGGCGTGGGCCTGGGCCTTGCCATCGGCTGGGCGGCGGGCCGCCTGATTGAACGCGCACACGCAACGGCCGAGGGTGCGCAGACCATCTTTTTGTTCGCCGTGGCCATCGTCGCCTACGCGCTGCCGAGCCACCTGGGCGGCAACGGATTTTTGGCCGTGTACCTGGCCGGCATTGTGCTGGGCGCGAGCGACATCACCGGCAAGGTCGAGATGGCGCACTTCTTTGACACCCTCACCGAGATGGCCGAGATGACGATCTTCTTCTTGCTCGGCCTGCTCGTAACGCCCGCACGCCTGCCGCAGATGCTGCTGACGGGCCTGGCGCTCATGGCGTTTATGCTCTTTGTGAGCCGCCCCATCGCCGTGGGAATGCTGTTGGCGCCCTTTAAGACGAGCCCCCGCCAGGTCGCGCTCGTAAGCTGGGCGGGCTTGCGCGGAGCAGCTTCGGTCGTCTTTAGTCTCTTTGCCGTGGTGGCCGGCGTTCCCGGCGGACACGACCTATTTGACCTGGTGTTTGTGATTGCCGTGTCGAGCATTGTGGTGCAGGGCTCGCTGCTGCCGGCGGTGGCGAAGAAGCTCGATATGATCGATACGACCGGCGACGTACGCCGCACCTTTAACGACTACCGCGACGAGGACGGCATGTCGTTTGTAAAGCTCAAGGTGGGCGCTGGACATCCGTTTGCCGGACGCTCGCTCGCGGACATTGGCAGCGCAACGGACATGCTGGTGGTCTTGGTGCTGCGTGACGGGGCGCACCCGGTACTGCCCAACGGCGATACCGTGATCCAGGAAGGCGATCTGCTGGTGATGGCCGCCCCAACGTTCGAAGAGCGTGCCGAGGTTACGCTGCGCGAGGTCACCGTGACGCCCTACGGTCGCCTGGCCGGCCAGCGCCTGCGCGATGTGCCGCAAGGCAAGCATCCGTTTATTGTGGTGATGCTCAAGCGCGAAGGCCAAACGATCATCCCCGACGGCAACACCCTCATATACGCCGGCGACGAAGCCGTCATCGCCACGCTGGCGTCGTAGTGACCAGGAGGTGGCTAATTTGCGACGAAGAGATCAAGCGCCTAGAGAACCTTATGTCTTCGCTCGCTGATTTGGATTTGCCTGAGGAGTAAAGCGCCCCTCCCCCATGTAACCATCCTGTAAATCATAGCGGCGCAGTCGAGTTTTACCGTGATACGGTCGCGCCTGGCGCTCCACTGTGCTAAAGTATCCCGAACGTTCAAACGACTACGAGGGGGAACTAGAAGATGGCACGTGTGCACAACTTCTCAGCTGGCCCGGCCGCGCTGCCCGCAAGCGTGCTCGCCGAGATTGCCGACGAGATGATGGACTACCGCGGTTGCGGCATGTCCGTGCTCGAGATGAGCCATCGATCTAGCATGTACCAGCAGATCATCGACGACGCCGAGGCAACCCTGCGCCGCCTGTTGAGCATTCCCGACAACTACCGTATCCTGTTTTTGCAGGGCGGCGCCACGCTGCAGTTTGCGGGTATCCCCATGAACCTCATGCACCGCGGCCGCGCCGGCTACGTCGTGACGGGCAACTTTGCCAACAAGGCGTACAAGGAGGCCGCCAAGTACGGCGAGGCCGTGCTGCTCGCGAGCTCCGAGGACACCAACTTCGACCGCATTCCCAGTATGGCCGATGTCAACGCGCGCATTGCCGCCGAGGCCGAGGGCGATGGGCTCGACTACGTCTACATCTGCCAGAACAACACCATCTTTGGCACCATGTACCACGAGCTGCCCAACTGTGGCGACGTACCGCTGGTCGCCGATGTCTCGAGCTGCTTTTTGTCGCAGCCGCTCGACGTCGAACGCTAC
>URTZ01000168.1 GCA_900550825.1 uncultured Collinsella sp.
TACAAATATCCAGGAAAATGCAGAGGATATTTACGCTGAAGCTAAGAACATCAACGAAGAAAGAGCTGCTGAAATGGAAGAATTTTCTGATGCAGATACAGCAGCAGAGGCTGAAGAAGCTGAAAATACAGAGTTCAACGAAGTAACAGAGTAAGAGGCGCCTGAACGTGAAGTTTATAATTAAACATGAGATGAAAGGCCGGATGAGAGTCCGGCTTTTTCAAAAAAGAATGACATATGAACAGGCTGATATGTTACAGTATTATCTGCTCTGCAATGAATCAGTCAAATTAGCAAAGGTATATGACAGAACCTGTGATGCAGTCATTAATTATACCGGCGACAGAGAAGATGTAATCCGTCTTCTGCAGGAATTTCACTATCAGACAGTGGAAGTTCCGGCAGACGTACTTGCAACTTCCGGTCGTGAAGTGAATGCGCAGTATCAGGAAAAGCTGTTCAATAAAGTAGTATTTCATTATGCAAGAAAATGGTTCCTTCCGTATCCACTGAATGCATGCTATACATCGGTCATGTCACTGAAGTATATCTGGAAGGGAATCAAGTGTCTGTGGGCACGCAAAATTGAGGTTCCGGTGCTGGATGCGACTGCAATCGGTGTATCCATGTTCCGGGGTGATATCGGAACCGCAAGCTCCGTCATGTTCCTGCTTGGAATCGGCGAAATCCTGGAAGAGTGGACACACAAGAAATCCGTCGGCGACCTGGCAAGAAGCATGTCACTGAATATCAGCAAAGTATGGCTTATCAGCGATGGTCAGGAAGTATTAGTACCATTTTCATCAATCAAGAGCGGCGATATGGTACGTATCCACATGGGAAATGTAATTCCATTTGACGGAACAGTTGTGGAAGGCGAGGCAATGGTCAACCAGGCGTCTCTGACTGGAGAGTCCGTGGCAGTACGCAAGATAGAAAATGGAGAAGTGTATGCCGGAACAGTTGTAGAAGAAGGCGAACTTACTATACGTGTAAGAGAGGCAAATGGATCAAGTAAATTTGAGAAAATCGTGACGATGATCGAAGAATCCGAGAAACTCAAATCCGGACTGGAAAGCAAGGCAGAACATTTGGCGGATAAACTCGTTCCATACACATTGGCAGGAACAGGTCTTACCTATCTTCTTACAAGAAATGTAACAAAAGCACTTGCTGTATTGATGGTAGATTTCTCATGCGCACTGAAGCTGGCCATGCCGATTTCCGTATTGTCTGCAATCCGCGAGGCGAGCAGCTACAACGTCACAGTCAAAGGCGGAAAATATCTGGAAGCAATGGCAGAAGCAGACACCATCGTATTTGACAAGACAGGAACACTGACAAAAGCACAGCCGACAGTCGTAGATGTCGTACCATTCTGCGATAAGACACCAGACGAATTGCTGAGAATCGGCGCCTGCCTGGAAGAACATTTTCCACATTCCATGGCAAAAGCAGTTGTAAATGCAGCACAGGAAAAAGGGCTTATCCATGAAGAGTTCCACTCAAAAGTAGAGTACATCGTGGCACACGGCATCGCTTCGTCCATCGAAGGACGTCGCGCCATCATCGGTTCCGCGCACTTTGTATTCGACGATGAGGGCGCGCAGCTCGAGTCCGACATTAAGGAGCAAATCGAGTCCCAGATGCAGGGCCTGTCGCCGCTGTATCTGGCGGTCGATGGTACCGTTGTGGGCGTGCTCGGTATCGAGGATCCGCTCAAGCCCGGGGTCCGCGAGGCCATCGCCGACCTGCATGCGCTGGGCGTTAAGCACGTGGTCATGCTCACGGGCGACTCGGAGCGCACGGCCGAGCGTATTGCTCGCGCGGCTGGTGTCGATGAGTTTAAGGCCGAGCTGCTGCCCGAGGACAAGTACGCGTATGTTGAGCGCATTAAGAGTGAGGGGCGCCATGTTGCCATGGTGGGCGACGGCGTCAACGATTCGCCGGCGCTCGGTTTGGCCGACGTGGGCTTGGCGATGGGCGGCGGAAGCGACATCGCCAAGGAGGTCGCCGATATCATCCTGACCGATACGGATCTGGCCGCAATCGTGCGCCTGCGCCGCATGAGCCAGGGGCTTATCGACCGTCTGACGAGTTCGTATTCCAAGGTGATGCTCACCAACTCGGCGCTGTTGGCATTGGGCATTACCGGCATGATCACTCCGCAGACGTCGTCACTGCTGCACAACGGCTCGACGATCGCCTACAGCCTGGGCAACGCGAAGGCTTACCTGCGCTAACAGACGTGTTCGCGCACGTTATCTGGCCTGCGCCCAGACGGCATCGGTGTCGTCTGGGCGCAGGCCTTTTTAGGCAAGTGCAGCTTTGATGGCGGGACTTTCTGCGAGCTGCTCGGCTGCCTTTTCGTCGGAATCGTTTAGTGCTGCCAGACTGCGGTAGACCCACTCGTTGACCTGGGTGTTCTTGACGCCTGCGGTCTGCATAAGGGCACCTACCTCGCGGATTGCTGCGAACAGATCGGCTTTGGGACCCGCGAGCTCGACCTCAATGCCGTGGTAGGCGGTCACGCCGCGGTTCTCACTCACGTGGTCGATAAAGCCCTCGACGGTCTCAAGCTGCTGGGCGAGAGCTGCATCATCGTCAGCGTCCAGCGCGACGAGTGCGTTCGATACCGTGAGGGCGGGATGTCCGCAGGGGACAAAGCCCTCGATGACATCCATAGCTTCGGTAATGGTTGAGCCCAGGCCTGCGAGGGCATTGACGAGTTGCTGCTTGGTATCCATAACGGTCCTTTCGACGGGTCAATTTTGCTTGGCGAAAATATACGTGACGCGATCGGTAACAAAAGTGCGAAGTGTGGCGCACATTGGGGTCTTCACAGCTCGTGCATAGAACAGCTGTCCGCTTTCAGAACGTGGTAAGATAACACTCCACAAGCGGGGCTCGCCCTGCATGTTCCTTGAAAAGTCGACGGGTGTTGGGTGCTCGTGCCCAATGCCATCCAGACTTCCCGACATTCGGGGGCGACTGGTTTCGACACGATAGCTCTGAGAGAGGAAGCAAGCCGAGGTCTCCTCGCCTCGTTAAACAGGGGTACCGTCAAATTGAATTGACAACAACTCTTCTTTTGAGCCTATGGCTCTCGCTGCTTAGTTTATAGCGGCGCGTCAACCCGGTGATTTTCCCGACACCGGCGCGACGTCATGTTAGGGGAATGCTCCTGCGCACGTAATCGGTATGGCGCGGGCTAAGACCGAACCGGTTAGGACGCCGCGAGCGTGTCGCTGCGCGCAAAGTGTCCGAGACTAAACCAGCGACTGAGCTTGGAGATGCCAATCAGGGGGCTTTCGTGGACCGGAGTTCGATTCTCCGCGCCTCCACCAATTGTTGCAAGCAGGTAGGTAAACGCACCTACCTGCTTTTTTATTACCTATAGATATCGCGGAGAATCGAACTCCGTGCAGGGCGCGGGCGTAAAGAAAACGCGTAAGCGTTTTTAGCCCGCGGGCGAGGACGCCGGCAGGCGGCCGAAGCCGGTGCGTATTTGCGAAGCAAATACGCGGATTCTCCGCGCAAAGCCTCAGCTAGATATAGATGCGATGCCGATCGGGCGTCTTGCCCCGATCCCAATCCGCCAACGGAAGTTCCAAACCGCGGAGAATCGAACTCCGTGCAGGGCGCGGGCGTTAGCAACAGTCGGGTGAGTAGTCAATTTGGGACGGGGCTATTTTAGCTACCCCATGTTGAGGGAACGCTCTGAGATGATTTTTTGATCCCCGTCCCAGAAAAATCATCAGGCGGGCAGGGTAGCTAAAATAGCCCCATTACAGTTTGAGTCGTCCGAAAGGGCGGCTCTTTTCCGTTGCATGGTTATACGATTGAGCCGTACCGGTGGTCGCTGGCCGACCGCCCCGGACGGCCGTCAGCCCCTGCCCCGTAGAGGGCCCGGGACGTGTTGCCGCCGGGGCGGGAGGGGCCGCGGGGAACGACTGATAGAGATGTGCCGGGCCCGGACCGGGCCACGGCCGGGTAATGTGGGTGTCGCTTCCGCGGCTTACGGCCGGCTCAAGGGAGAGGATACACCATGCCTGCAGCAGAGGCGCCCGTGGCCTACCTGGGGATCGACGTCGGGAAGAGCTCGCACAGCGCGTGCGCGCTCGATGCGGGAGGGGGCGTCGCCTTCAGGGCCGAGCTGGCCAACAGGCCCGACGACATCGACCGGGTGCTCGAGCGGGCCGGCTCCGGCGCGCTGGTCGTCGTCGACCAGAAGCGAAACATCGGCGCGCTGGTCCTCGCGCGCGCCCATGCGCACGGGAACCCCTGCGCCTACCTGCCCGGATATGCCGAGAAGCAG
>URTZ01000169.1 GCA_900550825.1 uncultured Collinsella sp.
TAACGTGCCTTCACAAAGCGCACCCAGCCCGGGCAGCAGCTCGTAAACATGGGCCAACCGCGGCTGTCGTCCTCGCCCTTGGCGGCCTTACCCAGGCGCTCGAGCAGCTCGGAGCCCTCCTCCATAATGGTAAGGTCGGCCGAGAAATCGGTGTCGAACACGTACTCAAAGCCAACGCGGCGCAGTGCGCAGGCCAGGCGCTCGACGGTAGCCTCCTCGCGCGGAATGCCGAGCTCCTCGCCCCAGGCGCTACGCACGGCCGGCGCAATCTGCACCAGCACGATCTTGTCGGGATTAGCGAGCGCGTCAAACACGGTCTCGGTATCGTCGCGCTCGCGCAGTGCGCCCGTCGGGCAATGCGTAATGCACTGGCCGCACGCGACGCAATCGGTCTTGCCAATCGGCGCGCGCCCGCGGGTGCCCACGGCGGTATGCGTGGCGCGGTTGGTCAGGTCCCAAATCCCCAGGCCCTGCACGCTCTCACACACTTTGATGCAGCGCATGCATTTAATGCACTTGTCGTTTTCGCGGATGATGGGAAAATCGAAATCCCAGCCCTCGCCCGCCAAATGCCTTTGATACGGCAGATAGAAAATGCCCAGGTCGTTGGCGATGGTCTGTAGGTTGCAGTTGCCGCTGCGCACGCAGCTCGTGCATTGCGAATCGTGCTGCGAAAGCAGCAGCTGCACGTTGGTGCGACGGGCCTCGCGGGCCTTGGGGCTGTTGGTGTGCACCACCATGCCGTCGAGCACGTAGTTGTTGCAGGCGGCAACCAGCTGGTCGCAGCCCTCGACCTCGACCACGCACACGCGGCAGCCGCCGATCTCGTTTAGATCGCGCAGATAGCACAGGGTGGGAATCTGAATGCCGGCGGACTTGGCCGCATCCAGGATCGTGGTGTGCTCGGGCACCACGACTTCGCAGTTATCGATAATGAGCCTGACCATGTTGTGCGCTCCGTTTTCGGTGTTGTCGCTGACGGTGGTTTTGTTGGGCTCTACCATTCCAGGTTCCTCCCTCCGCGGAACGCGCCAAAGCCAAAGTGGTCGCAACGCAGGCAGCGGCTTGCCTCCTGGCGTGCCTCCTCCTCGGTAAGGCCCTGCTCGACCAGATTCCAATCGTGAATGCGCTCGCCGGCCTCGCGCTCGCCCAGCTCGCAGCGACCGCACTCATGCTTGCCCTTAAACTGAACGGTCGGCAGCTCCACATCGAGTTTAATCTTGTGGTCGAAGCCCAGGTAGCGGTCGATATTTGCCGAAGCAACGCGGCCGGCGTTGATGGCACGGATGACGGTGGCGGGGCCGGTCTGGCAGTCGCCGCCGCTAAAGAGGCCATCGAAGTCGGGCACGGCGCCGTCCGAATCGGTGACGACGCGACCCCACTTGCAGGCGATGCCCATGTCCTCAAACGGCTTGGAATCGATGTCCTGGCCAATGGCCACAAACACGCGCTCGCAGGGGATGACGTGCTCGGGCGTGGCGGCGGCACGCGGAGCCGGACGACCGCGGCGGGGCTCGCCGATAATCTGCGGCTGCACGCGCAGGCCGCTCACGCGACCGTCCTCGCCCGTCTCGATGGCGAGCGGGGCTGTCAGCTCCAGCACTTCGCAGCCCTCGGCCTGGGCGCCGGCAATCTCGGCATCCTGGGCCGTCATGTCGCAGATGCGACGGCGGTAGACGATGCTCACCTTTTCGGCACCGCAGCGCACGGCAGAGCGTGCCACGTCCATGGCCACGTTGCCGCCGCCGATGACGCACACGCGCTGGCCGCTCAGGTCGGGCAGTTCGTCGTCACCGATGGCGCGCAGCATCTTGACGGCCGACTCCACGCCGAGCGCCTCTTCGCCCGGAAGGCCAAGCTTCTTATCGCTGTGGGCACCGATGGCCAGGTAGACGGCATCGAACTCGTCGCGCAGGCGGGCGAGCTCCTCGCCGCTCACGGAGTGGTCGAGCTCCACGTCGACACCGGCGCTCAAAATCCAGTCGATCTCGGCCTGCAAGCGCTCGCGCGGCAGACGATAGCTGGGGATGCCGTAACGCAGCATGCCGCCCAAGTGGTGACGTTGCTCAAAGATGGTCACCTTATGGCCCATCACGGCCAGGTAGTAGGCGCAGGAAAGGCCGGCCGGGCCGCCGCCGATCACGGCGACGCGCTTACCGGTGTCGTCCACTACATGCGGTTTGTGGTCGTTGAGGTCGCTGTGCTCAACGGCAAAACGCTTGAGGGCGAGGATGTTCATGGGGTCGTCGACCATGCCGCGGCGGCAGTGCATCTCGCAGGGATGCTCGCACACCAGGCCGCAGACGAGCGGCAGCGGATTGTTCTTGCGGATGACCTTGACGGCATCGGCATAGCGGCCGGCCTCGACGAGCGAAATGTACCCGGGAATGTCGACGTGCGCCGGGCAGCCCGAGACGCACGGAACGCGGGCCTCGCGGTCAAAGCCACAGGAGTGCTCGCGGATGTGGTGCTCAAAATCGTCACGGAAACCGCGGATAGCCGTAAGCGCCATGGCGCCGGCCTCGTAACCGATGGCGCAATCGCTCGAAAGATAGATGGTGCGGGCGGTGCGCTCGATCAGATTGAGCGTGGACTCGTCGGCGCGGCCCTCGAGCACATCGGCGAGCAGATCGCTCAGCGCGCTCAGGCCCACGCGGCAGGGCGTGCACTTGCCGCAGCTCTGGGTGGAGCACAGGTTGACGAGCGCTGCCGTAAACTCAACGGGACACGGGGCGAGCGAACTCACCGCCAGACGACGTCCGAGCGCATCGTGCAGGTCGTCCATGACGGCCTGAGCGTGGCTGCGTTCCATTACGTGCAGTCGAGCCATAAGATCCCCTCTCACATGGCAGCCCGGAGGCGAGGCCGGGCGAAATTGCTACACGCACAACACTGACCTAAAAAGTTGTGAGGTCTCCATACGGTTCGGCAGGCGGTATAAAATGTCACCCTCAGCGGTGAAATAGAACATTACCGCAAATAAATGCCATATTTGATAAAACGCGTTACCAAATTGCATTATTCAATGTGAAAAAGAGCGCCTTACTATTTTTCCTTTTTGATCCGTTTTCCTCCGTCCCCTTCGGATCACATGATCCCTTGGGAACGGAGGAAAACGGATCGTTTTTGGTGCAAAAGGGCCAGGTTTGTTTGCACCAATCTCACTTGCGCTAGATAAAGAGCTCGCATTCCTTCCGCACGACGCAAACCTTGCTCAGCATCTGGGAAACAGCGGATAGCTTGTTGGGATCAACCTTACGAGCACCTCGCGGACATACGGCAATGCAGCGCATGCAGGAGATGCACGCCTCGCCAGCTGCTCGTTTGGGGTCACCCTTGTCGATAGCACAAACGGGGCACGCCGCGGCGCATGCACCGCAGGAAACGCAATCCTCTGTTGCCTCGGGTGCCATGCGATGACCTCCAGCTTGTTTATAAGGACGATTGCCGGGGATAGAGGGCTCGGACGCATCCTCAGCCAACAGCTTTTGCTGAATTTGCTGAGCAAACTCAGCAAGCTGCGCCGCATCCTGCGCATCCGGACGACCGGCAGCAAACTGTCGCGCAATGGAATGTTCTGCAATGGCTGCAACTGCCGCGATCACCCGGAATCCCGCATGCTTCGCAACGTCCTCCAGCTCTACGAGCGTGTCCTCAAACGCGCGGTTTCCGTATACACAAACCAAAACAGCCCGAGCCCCGTTGCCGCGCACCATGCCCAACCGGTCAGCCACCACAGCCGGGATTCTACCGGCATACGCCGGCACAGAGATTACGGCCACGTCGTCCTCAGTCATCGAGACAGCGTTGAAATCCAACCCGCTATCGGTCAGATCGACGGTAACGGTATTCTTGCCCAGTGCTCCGGCCACAAGGCCTGACACCTTCTGCGTTCCACCCGTCGGACTAAACACAATTTCGAATACGCTCATCGAGGCACCCTCCCCTACGCCTGGCAACGCGTCAAGCCGCTTTCACATCCAGCCAGAGTATACGGCACGTGGGGTCCCCGTTTTAATGCACCAAGCACCCCAATGCACCCACCCTACGCTGTCTGCCTCTTCGTTTTGTATAAATTACGGTACAAATTGTATATATATACGGGATACCGCTGTGTTCTCCTGAGGTACCCCATCCTAGCCCGTGCAAAAAACGGAGTATTCTGCAACGTAACCACGCCAGCACCGCCGCGGGTGGGCAAAACTGTAGGGCGCCGTATCATTCTAGGTCGCGCGCGCAGACGTGGTGTAAGAGTGTCCTGAGGTCCGTCGCTGCAAGTC
>URTZ01000170.1 GCA_900550825.1 uncultured Collinsella sp.
TTGGTTAACGGGTCCGATAAGCCCCAGGCCCCAGGTTCCGGGGAAGAAGCTCGATCCACTCATGGTCTTGCCGGCGCTTGCCACAGTGACGGTTGCACCCGTGCGTGCCGCTTCGATGGCGGCACAAAGGCCCGCAATGCCAGATCCAATTACCAGTACATCAGTCGATTCCATCGGATTCCTTTCTCGTCCGGTGCATTGTCGCACGGGTGATCGGCAATGGGGCCGCAAAGACTCGGCAAATCGGTAAAGGGCAATTATGGCAGGTGGGTGTCATGGACACTTTGACGTTCCATCTCGTCTCATCTCGTATTTCGCCCCAACTGGTATATCGGCATTAGCTACCCTGCGACAGCGTAAACAAAAAGAGCCGCTACCTCGAAAGGTAGCGGCTCCAAAGCTCAACTATATGAGCATCGCGCGGGCGCGATTAGGCCTTGAGGGCCTCCTCGACGGCGACAGCGCAGGCGACGGTGGCACCGACCATGGGGTTGTTGCCCATGCCGATGAGACCCATCATGTCAACGTGCGCAGGCACGGAGGAAGAACCGGCAAACTGAGCGTCGGAGTGCATACGGCCCATGGTGTCGGTCATGCCGTAAGAGGCAGGGCCGGCGCCCATGTTGTCCGGGTGCAGGGTACGGCCAGTGCCGCCACCAGAAGCGACGGAGAAGTACTTCTTACCAGCCTCGAGGCGCTCCTTCTTGTAGGTGCCAGCGACGGGGTGCTGGAAGCGCGTGGGGTTGGTGGAGTTACCGGTGATCGAGATGTCGACGTTCTCGTGCCACATGATGGCAACGCCCTCGCGGACGTCGTCGGAGCCGTAGCAGTTAACGGCAGCGCGGGGACCATCGGAGTAGGGGATGGTCTCGACGACCTTGAGCTCGCCCGTGTAGTAGTCGAACTGGGTCTTCACATAGGTGAAGCCGTTGATGCGGGCGATGATCTGAGCAGCGTCCTTGCCCAGACCGTTGAGGATAACGCGCAGCGGCTTCTTGCGAGCCTTGTTGGCGTTCAGAGCCAGGCCGATAGCACCCTCAGCGGCAGCGAAGGACTCGTGGCCGGCCAGGAAGGCGAAGCACTCGGTGTCGTCGGAGAGCAGCATAGCGCCCAGGTTGCCGTGGCCCAGACCGACCTTGCGGTCCTCGGCGACGGAGCCGGGAACGGTGAAGGCCTGGATGCCCTCGCCGATGATGGCGGCAGCCTCAGAAGCGGACTTTGCGCCACGCTTGACAGCGAGAGCGCAACCGAGGGTGTAGGCCCACTCGGCGTTCTGGAAGGCGATGGACTGGGTGTTGTTGACGATCTCACGCGGGTTGAAGCCCTTGTCGGTGCAGATCTGCAGAGCTTCCTCGAGGGAGGCGATGCCGTTGTCGGCGAGGCACTTGTTGATCTTGTCAGCGCGGCGCTCGTAACCTTCGAACGTAACAGTCATAGTTATTTCCCTCCCTTTCTACTCGTGAACCGGGAACACGCTGGCGACGGAGTGAGTCTCCTCGTCGGTGCGCGGGTCGATGTACTTGGCAGCGTTCTCCCACTGACCATAGTGGCCCATAGCGCCAGCGATGGCCTCCTCGGGGGTCTTGCCGGCCTTGACGGCGTCGGTGAACTTGCCGAGGTTCAGGAACTCGAATGCGATGATCTCGTTCTTGTCGTTGAGAGCCATGCGGGTGACGTAGCCCTGAGCGAGCTCGAGGTAACGAGCGCCCTTGGCCTTGGTGCCGAACATGGTGCCGACCTGAGAGCGAAGGCCCTTGCCGAGGTCGTCGAGGGAGGCGCCCACGGGCAGGCCGCCCTCGGAGAACGCGGTCTGGCTGCGGCCGTAAACGATCTGCAGGAAGATCTCGCGCATAGCAACGTTGATGGCGTCGCAGACGAGGTCGGTGTTGAGGGCCTCGAGGATGGTCTTACCGGGAAGGATCTCGGAAGCCATGGCGGCAGAGTGGGTCATGCCCGAGCAGCCGATGGTCTCAACGAGGGCCTCCTCGATGATGCCGTCCTTGACGTTCAGCGTGAGCTTGCAGGCGCCCTGCTGAGGTGCGCACCAACCCACACCGTGCGTAAGACCGGAGATGTCGGAAATCTCCTTAGCCTGGACCCACTTGCCCTCCTCGGGGATGGGTGCGGGGCCGTGGTATGCACCCTTGGCAACGGGGCACATGTTCTCCACTTCCTGTGAGTACTGCATGCCTCTCCTCTCTATCGTGTTGGCGTCCCGTCTGGGGGTCGTGGCTGGCGATTGCCGGGCGACCCTTCGAAAGGGACATGACATGCAGCCCCTATAATACCGCGAAATGCACGGAATATTCGGCGAACGGCTCAGTTTTCGTAGCGAGAAGTCCGGAAGTTTTAATTGAAACGGTTTAACTCTATGTTCTGTGGTCGTGAACTTCCGTAGAGGGGGTCCGTCTTGGGCAAGCTATTGGTCAGCTCTTGTAAGCATTGCGGGGGTTGACCTGTTGCAACGATGCCGTTCGCCGCCTGATTACTGCCTTTGGCCGCGCGAGTGTATTGTTTTGCGTGAATGTTTTGATGGCACGCTTCAATCGTGCTGTATTGGATGGCAAGCAGATCCCGGCGAAGGGAGCGCCATGCAGCGCGTTTGGAGAACGGTTACCGGCTTTTACCATGTCTGTGCCCGCGGTACGGGCAAGCAGCTCATCTTTGAGGGCGATGAGGACCGGTGGGAGTTTTTGGAGCTGATGCGCGAGTGCTGTCGCGAGGAGGGCGTGACGGTTATCGCCTGGTGCCTTATGGGCAATCACGTGCATTTGGTGCTTGCAGATTACGAGGACAGGATGAGCGCGGCAATGCACCGGCTGCTTTTGACGTACGCGCGGCGGTTCAATAAGCGCACGGGGCGCACAGGCCATCTGTTCCAAAACCGTTTTGACCGGCGCTCGCTCGATACCGACTGGCAGGTGATGGAGGCTATTCGCTCTGTACACGCCGATCCGCAGGAGGTGGGCGTTAGCCTAATCGAGCGTTATCCCTGGAGTAGCTTTGCGGAGCATTTGTGCGCTTACGACGGTGACGCGGCTGATGTCGCGAGGGGATTTTCTGATCCTTCTTGTGTGCTTGAGCTTTTTGGCTCTGCCGAGGGCTTTATTGCCTATTCGCTTTCGACGCCCGACGGCAGTGAGCCAGCGCTGTGCGATATGAAAGAGACAGAGTGGGAACGCAATGCCTTTGCCGGCAAGTTGACGAAGAGTCTCGGGGTTCCGCTCAACGGGGTTAAAACTGCACCGCCGGCGCAGCGCGATACTGTTATTGTTGGATTGAACAATGCCGGCTTTACGGTGCGCCAGATTGAGCGGTATACCGGGATTGGCAAAAGTACCGTCTCTCGTATCGTGCGCGCCCGCGCGCGAACGGCGATGCGGGCTGGCGGAAACGTGATGTAAGGTCGCCTTTTCACCGCAGCTGGGGTCGTCCATACGCCGCAACCAGCGTTCAAAAGCTTGGTGAGGTAACTGCACTTCTTAATATGCATAGAACAATCGCCATCTTGCATAAAATAACGGCTCAGTCCGGGTTTGCCCGTGCCTACCCCCGTCTGCGCCGTGCAAAAAACGGAGTTTTCAGCATCGTGGTGCTGTCGGCACCGACGCAATCTTGCAACATGCGGACCCCGAAGCTATTGATCCCTGCCGTTGCGCCCCCGAAGCACGTGTCTGCGTCCCGTCAGACCGCGATGCTTGTTCTAAACACAATATATATGCGCCTGAAGATGTTGATTAACGCTTTCGATGCGTATACACACAGCTTGGCGTGCTGAATACTCGCAAAAATGCACGCCGCTCCCTATGGGACCCGTCTGCGGCAGGCGCGAAGCGAGTCGGAGCTTCGCAGAACGGGGCTTGGCGCATTGCTTGGCGCGCCCGGGGCCCTGCCGCAGGCCTTTGGTGCTGTGGAAAACGCCCGTGTTCGCGTCTGGCTGTGTGGCAAATGTCAGACGGGGCGCCGGACGCGCGGACTTTGTGCCACCGCGCTCATTAGGTAAAAACAGAGCCGCCCGTATCGGGCGGCTCGGCAATTAAAACCCTTGGATTCGGGGCATAAGCTACTGGTTTGTTTGCCCCTCGAGCATGCCGTCGAGGGTGCGCCAGGCGAGCTCGGCGCATTTGACGCGGGCGGGCATGTGCGAGATGTCCTGGAGCTGGGCGGCTTCGTCCAGGTCTTCCAGGTCGTCCTCGGAGAGCTTCTCGCCGCGGATCATGGCGAGGAAGAGTCCCG
>URTZ01000171.1 GCA_900550825.1 uncultured Collinsella sp.
GCGACACCGTCGACACGGGCCGCAAAGTGCGAGCCCTCGGCAGCCATCACCGGCAGCGGACGACCAGCGGTGGCAACAGGCACGCCAACGGCGTCGAACACGCCATGCTCGGGACCCGTAAAGCCGCAGGCGATGAGCACCAGCTGGGCCGGCACCTCGTGCTCGGAGCCCGCGATGCGTTCGGGCTTGCCGGCCGACCAATCCAGATCGACCACGCGCAGGCCCGCTGCCGCGCCCTTCTTGTCCAGCAGCACCTCGAGCGTATCCACGCCCCAGGCACGCATCTCGCCGCCCATGGCAGCGATAGCCTCCTGCTGACCGTAGTCGGTCTTCTTAACGTTGGGCCACTGCGGCCAAGGGTTGCTCGCCGCACGCTTATCGGGCGCGGCCGGCAAGAACTCAAACTGGCGCACACTGCGCGCACCCTGGCGCACCGCGGTGCCCACGCAGTCGTTGCCGGTATCGCCGCTGCCAATGACCACAACGTCCAGGCCACGCGCGTTCACCGCGGGCTCACCACCATCGAGCACCGAGACGGTCGAAGCCGTCAGGTAGTCCACGGCATACACCACGCCCGGGGCATCAATGTTCGCAGCCGAAAGCCCACGCGGAGCACGGGCGCCGGCAGCCACCACGACGGCGTCAAAGCCATCGAGCTTGGCGGCAACCTTGGGATCGTTCACATCGGCACCAAGCTCAAAGACAATACCCAACTCACGCATGAGCGCCACGCGACGCTCGACCACGGACTTCTCGAGCTTCATGTTGGGAATGCCGTACATGAGCAGGCCGCCCGGACGGTCGTCACGCTCAAACACCGTCACGCGGGCGCCGCGACGCGCGAGCTCCCATGCTGCCACCAGACCAGCAGGACCGGAGCCCACCACGGCGACCGTGGGTGCGCCCTCCCCCGCCGGCTCAAAGCGACGCGGACCGCCATTTGCCCACTCATGGTCGCTGATCGCACGCTCGTTGTCATGAATCGTCGTGGGCTGGCCGTCGACCGAACCCAGGTTGCACGCGGCCTCGCACAGCGCCGGGCACACGCGGCTCGTAAACTCGGGCATGGGCGAGGTGAGCGACAGGCGCTCGGCAGCCTCGTCCCAGCGGCCGCGGTACACCAGCTCATTCCACTCGGGAATCAGGTTGTGCAGCGGGCAGCCACTCGGACGCGCCTTGCCAAAGCTCGCGCCCATCTGACAAAACGCCACGCCGCACATCATGCAGCGACTCGCCTGGGCACGGCGCGCGTCGTCGTCGAGCTCCACGTACAGCGGATCGAAATCGCGGCTGCGCTCCTCCACGGGGCGCAGCTCATGGGTCACGCGATCGATATCAAGAAAAGCACCGGGCTTACCCATGGCACTTACGCCTCCTTCTTGGTCGAAGCAACAGAGCTGGCAGCCACGGACGCAGCACCCGCAGCACCGCCCGCAACATCGAAGCGAGCAACATCCGCGTCACTCGCGCGACCGGTCACAATGTCAAACGCCAGCTCCTCGGCCTGCGCATGCGTCTTGCCGACGGCCTCGGCGGCGGCGACAATCGCCAGCACGCGCTCGTACTCGGTCGGAATGACCTTCACAAAGTGCTTGCTCATCGTCTCAAAGCTGTAGAGCAGCTTAATGCCGCGCGGGCTCTGCGTCACGTCCACGTGCTCCTGGATGAGCTCGCGAATCTGCGCCAGCTCGCCGGCCGTCGGGGCTTTAAGCTCAACGCTCTCGTGGTTCACACGGGCATCGAGCGTGCCGTACTGGTCAAAGACATAGGCCACGCCACCCGTCATGCCGGCGGCGAAGTTCTGCCCGACCTCGCCCAGGATGAGCGCCAGACCACCCGTCATGTACTCGCAGCCATGGTTGCCGCAGCCCTCGACCACCACGGTGGCACCGGAGTTGCGCACGGCAAAGCGCTGGCCGGCAAGACCGTTAATGAAGCCGCAGCCGCTCGTGGCGCCAAAGAACGCAACGTTGCCCACGATGATGTTCTCATCGAACTTGTAGGTCGCATGCGGGTTGGGGCGCACCGACACCTCGCCGCCCGAAAGGCCCTTGCCAAAGTAGTCGTTGGCGTCGCCGCACACGTTGAGCGTAATGCCGCGCGGCAGGAAGGCGCCAAAGCTCTGACCGGCCGAACCGTCGCAATCGATAGTGATGGAGCCGGCGGGCAGGCCCTCGGGATGCGCCTTGGTCACCGCGTTGCCCAAGATGGTGCCCACGCAGCGGTTGACGTTGGCGATATCGGCGCGGAAGCGAATCGGACGCAGGTGCGCACGGGCATCGGCCGTATAGGGCACAAACAACGTGGAGTCGAGCGTCTTGTCGAGCTCGCTGTCCGCAGCCATCTGCGGCAGGAAGTGACGGCCGTCGGCACCCGGGATGTGGGCACCAAACTCACAGGTCGCGCTCGCCAGCACGGGCGACAGATCCAGCAGGTTAGCCTTGCGGTTGCCCGGGACCTCAATCTGGCGCAAGCACTCGGGATGGCCGACCATCTCGTCGACGGTGCGGAAGCCCAGGCTCGCCATGACCTCGCGCAGCTGCTCGGCAACAAAGAGCATAAAGTGCTCGACGTGCTCGGGTTTGCCGCGGAAGCCGCGACGCAGGCGGCAGTTTTGCGTGGCGATGCCGGCCGGGCAGGTATCCTGCTGGCAGTCGCGCTGCATGAGGCAGCCCATGGAGATGAGCGGCATGGTCGCAAAGCCAAACTCCTCGGCACCCAGCAGGCAGGCGACGGCAACATCGGTGCCGTCCATGAGCTTGCCATCGGCCTCGAGCACCACGCGTGAGCGCAGGCCGTTTTGCAGCAGCGTCTGCTGGGCCTCGGCAAGACCGAGCTCCAGCGGCAGGCCCGCGTGCCAGATAGAGTCGCGCGCAGCGGCACCCGAGCCGCCGTTGTGGCCGCTGATCAAAATCTTGTCGGCAGCGCCCTTGGCAACACCAGTGGCGATGGTGCCGACGCCGGCCTCGCTGACCAGCTTGACCGACACGCGCGCGCCGGGGTTGGCGTTCTTAAGGTCAAAGATCAGCTCTGCCAGGTCCTCGATGGAGTAGATGTCGTGGTGCGGCGCGGGCGAGATGGCATCGCTCCCCTGCGGAATCATGCGCGTGCGCGAGACGTCCGCGCCGACCTTCCGCCCGGGTAGATGTCCGCCGATGCCGGGCTTCGCCCCCTGCCCCATCTTGATCTCGATGGCCGCGCCCGCGTTCAGATACCCCTCATACACGCCGAAGCGCCCGGAGGCCACCTGCACCACCGTCTGCGGCCCGAAGTCGTAAAAATCCTCATGCAGGCCGCCCTCCCCCGCGTTCCAGCAGGTTCCGAGCCGCTGCGCCGCGAGCGCAAGGCTCTTCTGCGCGTTATAGCTGATCGAGCCGTAGCTCATCGCTGAAAAGAGCACGGGCATGCTCAGCTCCAGCTGCGGCGGGAGGTCGGTCTTGAGCCGCCCGTTCTCATCGCGCGCAATCTGCGCCGGCTTTTTGCCGAGGAAAACGCGCGTCTCCATCGGTTCGCGCAGCGGATCAATCGGCGGGTTCGTCACCTGCGAGGCGTTGATCAATATCCGGTCCCAGTACACCGGCAGCGCCTTCGGCGTCCCCATGGACGACAGCAGCACGCCGCCGCTGGCTGCCTGCTTGTAGATCTCGCGGATCGTGTCCGCCTGCCAGTTGGCGTTTTCACGGAAGGTACAGTCGTTTTTGACAATCTTCAGCGCGTGCGTCGGACAGAACGACACGCAGCGCTGACAGTCCACGCAGCGGCTCTCGTCGGCGCGCATGTGCTTCGTCTTTTCGTCAAAGCTGTGTACGCCGCAGGCGCACTGCTTTTCGCAGATGCGGCAGGCCGTGCACCGCGTTTCGCTGCGCACCACCTCAAACTCCGGAAACAGATAGGATACGGACATCAGTAAGCACCTTCTTCCACTTTCACAATCATCGGCTCGCCGCCCATCGGGGCGTAGAAATGACCCGCGTGCGGCTCCATCGCGCGGATAGCCGCCTCCTCGCTCGCGATATAGACCCGGTCGCCGCAGGTCGAGGTGATGAGCGAACGGAGCTTCAGCCGGTCGTTGAGCGCCATCAGCCCGCCCGTGAAGCCCAGTACGATCGAAAACGGCCCCGTGATGAGCAGGCTGGCATAGACCTTGCGCAGATATGTCAGCTGTTCTGCCTCGGCGGGGCTCCTGCGTGCAATCGTGCTCCAG
>URTZ01000172.1 GCA_900550825.1 uncultured Collinsella sp.
GCCGCGGGCACGACTCGCGCCATTGCGAGCATGGACAAAGCTTGCGGCATCGAGGGTCCGCTCATCGTGGCCGTCGGCAACGCTCCCACAGCACTTCTGCGCCTCGCCGAGCTCATGGACGCGGGGAAGATCGCGCCCGCGCTCGTCGTTGGGGTGCCGGTCGGGTTTGTGAACGTGGTCGAGGCGAAAGAGGAGCTACTTGCGCGACGCGTGCCGGCCATCGTCGCGAGGGGTCGCAAGGGCGGCTCGACCGTGGCGGCCGCCATTATGAACGCGCTGCTCTACCAGATCACGCGCCCAGGCGGCCCGAAGTGACGGCGCCCGCATCCGCGCCGGCGCTGCGCATCTTCGCCGGCACCACCGAGGGCCGCCTTCTGTGCGAATGGGCGAGCGGGGCGGGCATCCCCGCCCGTGCCTACGCGGCAACCGAGTACGGAGGCGAGCTTTTGGGCGAGCTTCCGGGCATCGAGGTGCATGCGGGTAGGCTCGACGAGGCCGACATGGAGCGTGAGCTTTCCGGCGCGCGCATCGTCGTCGACGCCACGCACCCCTTCGCTACGCTCGCAAGCGGCAACATCCGGGCCGCTTCGCTCGCCGTGGGTGCACGATGCCTGCGCCTTACGCGCCCGGTCGAGGCGCTGCCCAAAGGCGTCGTGTCGGTCGCGTCGATCGCCTGCGCGGCGCGCTTTCTCTCCGAGAACCCGGGTCGCGCGCTTCTCACGACGGGGAGCAAGGAGCTTGCTCCCTACACGCGCGTCGCCGATTTCGCGGAGCGCTTCTTCGTGCGTGTGCTCCCTCTGCCCGGTGCTATAACGAAGTGCATCGACGCGGGGTTTTCGCCGTCGCACGTCATCGGCATGCAGGGGCCCTTCACCCGCGAGCTCAACGAGGCGATGCTTCGGCAGGTGGGCGCCCAGTGGCTTGTGACCAAGGACTCGGGAACCGTAGGCGGCATGGCCGAGAAGATCGCCTCCGCGCGCGACGTGGGAGCGCGCTGTATCGTGGTCGCCCGTCCCGCCGAGGGAGGCGGGGCCCTTTCGCTTAGGGAAGTGGAAGACGCGCTCTTACGGGAGTTCGCGCGCTAGGCGCTCGCCGCGCATGCGTGCCCTCCCGCCTGCGAGGAGGAGCGCCCCGAGCAAGCTCGACCCGTACAAGCCTGTCATCCGCCAATCGCTCGAGGACGACGCACGGAACTGGCGCAAGCAGCCCTTCAATAAGTTGCGGTGAAATAGCGTCTGTTTTTGCTGCTAAATAGCATATTCAGTCCCTAATTCACCGCAACTTGTTGGTGGTGGCTTACTGGTAGCGTAGGCATTCCACCGGGTCGAGCTTTGCTGCACGGCGAGCGGGGTAGAAGCCAAAGATTACGCCGATGCCGACCGATACGGCAAACGCGATCAACACTGTTGTAATGGAGAAGCTTGGCGTGATCGTCCCGGTAGCTCCAAACTCGCTCATGATGCCCGAGCTTGCGGCAAAGAACGTGAGTCCCCATGCCAGCAGATAGCCAATCAGGACACCCAACAGTCCGCCGGTGATGCACAGCGCCGAGGACTCGGCCAAAAACTGCGTGGTGATATCGCGACGACTTGCGCCCAGGGCACGGCGAATGCCGATCTCACGGATGCGCTCAGTCACGTTGGTGAGCATCATATTCATAATGCCGATACCGCCGACAAGCAGCGAGATGCTGGCGACAGCGCCCATGATGAGCGAGAACGCGCCCATAAAGGAGTTGAGTGCATCGATGGCGCTTTTCATGGAGGTCGCCGATACACTGTCGTACTCATCATCCTCCGCGATGCCCTTCATTGCGCGCACCTTGGACTCGATGGTCTTACAAAGCTCGTCCATGTCTGTGCCCTCGGCGGCAAGAGCCGTCACGCTGGGGAATGAAGGATTTTCGTCGCCAAACAGGCCTGAGATGGTTTCGCGCGGCATATACAGCGTGAGCGAGCCCATGGAGTCGTTGCCGCCATCAATCACACCTACAATCTGCACCTCGCCGTTGGACACCTTGATGGTTTTCCCCAGCGCATCCTGTTCGTTGCCGTAAAGCTGATCGGCGCCGCCGCGGCTGATGAGCGCCACGCACGAGCCTGATTGGGACTCGGCCTGGGAATAGGTGCGCCCCGCAACGAGCTTGCTGGCCCCCACGGCGTCGAGCATGTCGCTATCGACACCCTGTGCCATGACGGTATAGCTTTTATCGCCGGTCTTGTACTCGGTGTACGCGCTGTCGACAATGCCAATCTGCTCTATCTGCGGCACCAGTTTTTGAAGCTTCTCGATGTCCGACTCGGTGAGTTCTTGCGACGAATAGATTTGCACCATGCGTGCCGCATTGAGGCCCAGACTGTTGACCAGGCTGTTTTGGATGCCGCCGATGAGCGACGTCATGGCGATAACCGAGGCGATGCCGATGACAATGCCCAGGATGGTGAGCAGGCTGCGCCCCTTGTTGGCTTCGAGCGAGTGAAGGGCTTCCTGGATGAGATCGCGGGCGCTCATGCCACCACTCCTTTCGGCGGGTTGGCGGAGGCGGAAATCATGGGCAGGTTATCTACAGCGCTGCGTAGGGTCCGCGGTGCATGTGGAATATACGCGCCGTCGTGAATGCGACCGTCGCGGATGGTCACGGCACGGTCGGCCTCGGCGGCGATGCCGGGGTCATGTGTGATAAGCACGATGGTTTTGCCGCGCTCCTGAAGTCTATGGAAGGTCTCCATCACAAGCGCTCCGGTGGCGGAGTCAAGGTTTCCCGTCGGCTCGTCGGCCAGAATGATGGGCGGGTCATTGACGAGGGCGCGTGCGATGGCGACACGCTGCATCTGGCCGCCCGAGAGCTCGGATATGCGGTGGTCCCAGTGGTCAACGGGCAGCGTGACAGCCTGCAGCGCGTGCACGGCGCGCAGTTCGCGCTGGCTACGGGGCACATTGGTGTAGGCCAGCGGCAGCATGACGTTTTCGATAACCGACAGGCGCGGCAGCAGGTTGAAGCTCTGAAAGACAAAGCCAATGCTCAGGGCGCGAACTTCGGTGAGCTCGTCATCATCGAGCTCGGCCACGTTGACCCCTTGCAGGTAATAGTCGCCTGCCGTCGGCTTATCCAGGCAGCCTAGGATGTTCATGAGCGTTGATTTGCCCGAACCCGAGGGGCCAGTGATAGCGACGAATTCGCCGGGATTTACCGCCAGGCTCACGTTGTGCAGGATGTGGGCGCAACCTGCCTCGCTCTCAAAGATGCGGTGCACGTTGCGGATGTCGATAACGGGACGCATTACATGTCCTCATCGGCAGACATACTGCCCGAATCCGCGCTGTAGCCGCCGTCAGCCGTTGCGTCCGCTCCGGTGTCCATGACGAGGGCGTCACCATCGCGCAGCTTGGTAACCGGCACGTTGGGGTTGATCTCGTTGCCCTGGTCGTCGCGCTTGACCTGTGTCTTGCCGACTACGGCTTCGTTGTCGTTTTGCGTCACGACGGTCACCTTGACGCGGCGGGTTTGCTTGCCCTCGTCATCGGTTGCCACGTTGACGTAATAGTGTTCGCCGTCTTCGGTCATGAGCGCCATCGTCGGCACCATCACCACGTCGTCGAGCTGCTCGGTCACCACCGAGACCTCGGCCGTCATGCCCGGCTTCAGGCGCGCGTCGGGCGCCTCGATGAGGATGTCGACGTTAAAGGTCACGCTGCCGCCGCCGTTGGCGGCGTCGGAGTTTGCCACCGACGCGATAGCCGTGACGGTTCCCTGGCTCACGATATCGGGAAACGCGGGATACGTGACGTTGGCGCTCTGCCCAACGGCGATCTTGGCGATGTCCTTTTCGCCCACCTGCACGGTCACCTTCATCTTGGATAGGTCGGCGATCTGCATGCACTGCTTGCCGCCGCTCGTATCGCTTTCGCCCATGATCATGCCGCCTGTTACCGTGGCGCCCACCTTGGCGTTAAGCTCCACGATGCTACCCGAGCTCGGGGCCGTGACCGTGCGACTGGCGGCCTTGGCGTTCGCCTGGTCTAGGTTTGCCTGGGCCGAAGCGAGGCTGCGCTGCGCGGCCGATACGGCGTTCGTGTCCGCTGATGCGTCAGAGACGCCAGCCGCTGCGGAAGCTCCATCGACGTCCGTCGTTGGGGTGGCCTGCGCGACAGCGGCGGCTTTCTGCGCGTTGGTGAGGTCTT
>URTZ01000173.1 GCA_900550825.1 uncultured Collinsella sp.
CGCGCTGGGTGGCATTCAGGCCACGATGGTGCTTACGGAGCTCTGCATTGGCTTTTGCGTCGGCGTCGGTGCTGGCTGCGCGGTCATTACCGGTCAGTATTTTGGCCAGCACGATGATGAACGACTGAGTCGTTCGGTTCACACGGCCATGACGCTCGCGCTGGTGGGCGGTATCGTCTTCTCCATTCTCGGCATAGTGTTCGTTGAGCCCATGCTGGTGCTTATGAACACGCCGCATGAACTATTGGCCGAGGGCGTGGCCTATGCTCGCTGTTATTTTGCCGCGATGGTTGCGGCACTGCTGCTAAATATGGGAACCGCATTGCTGCGTGCCGTGGGCGACACGCGCGGGCCCGCCGTGATCATTGCCTCTGGCTGCCTTGTTAACGTGGTGCTGGATATCATCTTTGTCGCTGTGTTGCATATGGAGGCGCTGGGCTGCGGCATCGCAGTGGCGCTGACCATTTGCTCCAATGCAACGATGATCGTGTTGCGCATGATGCGCGCTCCGGGTGCATGGCGTCTTTCGCTGTCTAAGCTCGGTATCGATCGCGGTATTTGCAAGAGTATGATCTCGTGTGGTCTGCCACTCGGTTTTCAATCGGCTGCCTATTCGATCTCGAACGTGCTGATCCAGGTGTCGGTTAATTCGTTTGGCGCCGATGTCACGACTGCTTGGGGTCTATCTGGGCGCCTGGATGGCATTATCTGGATGGTGACCGAGGCGCTCGGCGTATCGATCACTACGTTCTCGGCGCAGAACTTTGGCGCGCGCAACTACGAGCGCATGCGCAAGGGCTACCATACGTCGCTCGTGCTGTCGTTTATGCTCATTGGTGGCCTGTCTGCCGTGCTGCTGGTGTTCTCGGGCCCGCTGTCGCGTTTGTTTGTCGACGATGCTTCGATTTCGGCGTACACCACGACTATCCTCCATTTCATTGCGCCGTTCTATGCGATTTTCTCGATTATCGAGAACGCCTCGGGTTCCATCCGCGGCGCCGGCGTGAGTTTGCAGCCTATGATGCTCACCATCTTTGGCACCGTTGTCTTGAGGGTGATCTGGGTGTTTGCGATCATGCCCTTCGATCCGTCGCTCGAGCATCTACTGCTGGTCTACCCCGTAACCTGGCTCATCACCGCAACCATGTTCACCATCTACCACCACAGCGGCAACTGGCTAGGTCGCGCCACCGCCTAGCTCATCCGTCGGATACCCCTGATAAGTTGCGGTGAAATAGTTCCTGAAAAGCCCTTGCGGACCGTCAAACAAGTACTATTCCACCGCAACTTCCTTATGAGCTGTAGGTGTTGGCTGAAAACGAATCAATTAGTATTCGATGCCTTGGCGGGCTAGGAGTCCTTCGTCGAAGTAGTGTTTGATGGGGCGCATTTCGGTGACAAGGTCGGCGAGGTTCGCGAGGGGCAGCAAGCCCCGGCCGGTGAGCACGAGCTCCGTGGTGGCGGGCTTTATCGCGATCAGCGCTTCGACATCCTCGCGCGTCACGAAGCAGCCGTCGTCTTGCCCTTGCCGTCGCCTGTATAGATTTGAACCTTGCCGACTTACAGTGATGCCATCTCTGTCCTTTCGTGCCCGGCGTCGGTTTATCGTCGCTCGGGTTGGGTATTCTAGAAACCATTATCAACCCCAGTAGATGGAGTTCAAGCAGATGGAGATGGATGACAACAAGCGTAGACGGAATATGATCCTCTACGTGCTCATCGCCTTCGTCGTCTACCTCGTGCTCTCGACCGTTCTGTTCCCCAACATCGGTCACACGCAGCAGATTACGAAGACCGATTACTCGACGTTTGTCAAGGCGCTCGATAAGAAGAGTGTCGACAAGGTCGAGTACAACACGGACGATTACTCGATTTATTACACCAAGAAGGGCGAGGACGAGAACATCGCCTATAAGACGACCGGTGTGCCGAACGATGCGGGCTTTACCGATCGCGTGCTTGAGTCTGGCGCTTCGCTGGAGTCGGTCGTTCCCGATAAAAACTCGGGTTTGATGACCTACTACCTGCTCACACTCATTCTTCCCATGGCGATTTTCTTCCTCATCGGTTGGTGGCTCAACCGCCGCATGAAGAAGGCTATGGGCGATGACGGCCCGTCGATGAACTTTGGCGGCGGCGGTTTTGGCGGCGGCGGACTGGGTAAGTCCGGCGCGCGCGTGATCGCCTCCAAGGACGTGGGCGTGACCTTTAAGGACGTCGCCGGCCAGGAAGAGGCCAAGGAGTCTCTCAAGGAGGTCGTCGACTTTCTGGAGAAGCCGCAGCGCTACGAGGAGATCGGCGCCAAGCTGCCGCGCGGTGCTCTCCTTGTTGGCCCTCCGGGTACCGGTAAGACCCTGCTTGCCAAGGCTGTTGCCGGCGAGGCCGGTGTTCCGTTCTTTAGCATTTCGGGCTCTGAGTTCGTTGAGATGTTTGTTGGTCGCGGCGCTGCAAAGGTTCGTGACCTGTTTAAGCAGGCCAAGGAAAAGGCCCCGTGTATCGTCTTTATCGATGAGATCGATACCATCGGTAAGAAGCGCGATGGCGGCGGCTTTAGCGGCAACGACGAGCGCGAGCAGACGCTCAACCAGCTGCTGACCGAGATGGATGGTTTCGATAACCACAAGGGTATCGTTGTCCTCGCTGCCACCAACCGTCCCGACAGTCTCGATCCCGCTCTACTGCGCCCCGGTCGTTTTGACCGCCGCATCCCCGTCGAGTTGCCCGATCTGACCGGCCGTAAGAACATCCTCGAGCTCCACGCCAAGAGTGTGAAGACCGAGCCGCCGATCGATCTGACCGCGATTGCCCGTGCCACGCCCGGTGCCTCGGGCGCCGACCTGGCCAATATCATCAACGAGGGCGCCCTGCGCGCCGTTCGCGAAGGTCGCAAGCGTGCAACCCAGGACGACTTCGAGGAGTCGGTGGAGGTCGTCATTGCCGGCCAACAGCGTAAGTCCACGGTGCTTTCCGACCACGAGAAGCAGGTCGTTTCCTACCATGAGATCGGCCATGCCATTGTTGCCGCTCGCCAGAAGGGCTCTGCGCCGGTCACGAAGATCACCATCGTGCCACGCACGAGCGGTGCTCTGGGCTACACCATGCAGGTCGAGGAGGATGAGCGCTTCCTGACCACGCGCCAGGAGGTCCTGGACAAGCTCGCCGTCTATTGCGGTGGCCGTGCAGCCGAGGAGCTCATCTTTGGTGAGATGACGACCGGCGCCGCCAACGATATCGAGCAGGCCACCAAGCTCGCCCGTAACATGGTGACGCGCTTTGGTATGTCCGATGAGTTTGGCATGATGGCACTCGGTACCGTTCAGAATGCGTACCTTAACCAGGACACGTCGCTCACCTGCGCCCCCGGTACGGCCGAGCGCGTGGACGCGATTGTCGCCAAGCTGATCGAGGATGCGCACGACCGCGCTCTGCAGATCCTCAAGGAGAACAAGTTTAAGCTCCATGAGCTGGCTCGTTATCTGTACAAGAAGGAGACCATTACGGGTGAGGAGTTCATGAACCTCCTCACGCGCGAGAATCCGCTGATGCCCACGCAGCAGTAAAGCCGCGGCCGAGCCAGTAAACGCCGACGCCCCATTTGAGCAGCTTACTCAAATGGGGCGTTTTGCTTGAGAGGGATGGAAATGAAGATCGTGGTGAGTGCCTGTTTGATGGGCGAGAGCTGCAAGTATAATGGGCTCGACAACTATCATCGCGAGTTGGTCGAGGCCTGCGAGCGTACAGGGACCGAGGTCCTCTTGGTGTGCCCTGAGGTCTTTGGCGGCCTGCCTACGCCGCGCAAGCCGTCCGAGATTGTGAACGGCGAGGTCTGTACCTGCGAGGGCGTGTCCGTTGACCTGGAATTTCGCCTAGGCGCCCAACGTGCGCTCGACATGTGCGAGCAGGCGGGTGGGCCGGAAGAGATCGCCGCGTGCATCCTGCAGGACCGTAGTCCCTCGTGCGGCGCGGGCCGCGTCTACGACGGCACCTGTAGCGGTACGCTCACCGCGGGCAACGGCGTCTTCGTCGACATGCTCTTGCGCCACGGCTACCGTGTGATCCCGGCAAGCGAGTTCGACCCCAGCATGTTGGAACATTGACCGCAGCACTCGAACCCAACACTTCCTCACGGGTGACCGTTTTGGCATCATCCGTGAA
>URTZ01000174.1 GCA_900550825.1 uncultured Collinsella sp.
ACGGACCTCGTCGCCATCGTGCGTGCCGGCGGGAAACTCAATCGTCTGCTCGGAGGTCACACGGGTCCGCCCGCTGCCGCCGCAATCGGGACAGGGGTCGGCGACGACCTTACCGGAGCCACCGCACTCAGGGCAGACCGACTGGAACGTGCCGGCACCAAACAGAAAGGACAGGTCGACATCGATGTGACCGCGACCGCCGCAGCTCGGACAGGTATGTGCATGCTCGGACGAAACAGAGCCCGAACCACCGCAGTGACCACAGGTATCGAAGCGCGTATAGCGGACGGTCTTGCGGGCACCGCCCTTGGCCTCCTTGGCGTCGAGTTTGATATCGACGACCACATTGGCGCCGTTCTCGGGATTGTAAGCAGCCTGCCCACGACGCTGCTGGCCCCAAGCGCCGCCAAAGGGAAAACCGCCCTCAAAGGGATTGCCATAGCCTGTGTTGCCGGCGTAGCCGCCACCATAGGGCGAAGCCGTAGGAGCACCGGCAAAGGGATTGCCCGAGCGCATGGCGTCGTAGCGCGCACGTTTTTGCTCATCCGAAAGCACGGCGTAGGCCTCGGAAACCTCTTTAAACTTTTCCTCGGCATCCGGCTCTTTGTTGACGTCCGGATGGAGCTTGCGGGCCTTTTGCTGAAAGGCCTTTTGAATATCACGCGAGGTGGCGTCCTTGGAGACACCCAGAATCTCGTAGTAATCTTTTTCGTTCATCGTCGCCATGCGCGGCAACCTCCTGCTCACAGCAGCGTATATATTCCGGTAATTCTACCCGAGCGGCCTAAGCTAGATCCCAAAACAGCTCGAACAGAACATTTCCATCGAGCCAGCCCAAGTGTGTCGGCGCCAGACGAGCTCGAACATAGCCCGCGACGACATCTGCCGAAGTGAAAGGTCCCTCATGGACCCCGAGCGTCTCGGGCACCCAAGTGGCAAGACCCAATTCGAGCGCGCGATCGCAGGCAGCTGCCAGCTCATCGGCCGGGATGACGCAAGCTGCACGAACCAACAGGTCGGACGCAACACCGCCCGTCATGCGACAAGACAGCATCAGGTCTTCAGCCGCAGCCTCACGCTGCGACAGATATTCGGCCTCAAACGCCGTCGCGTCATCGTCACGTTGCACCAGACGCACGCGGTACGAATCGCCTCGAGAAGACACGCCGGGGAACAAACCTGCAAGACGGTCGAAATCCTCGGCGTCGAGCATGCCCGCGGCGGAACGACCCAGGCCCAAATAGCCCTGGCCGGTCCAGTAGGCAATGTTATGGGCGCACTCATGTCCGTCGAGCGCATAGCTTGCCACCTCATACGGGTGATAGCCGGCCGCACCCAGACGCTCACGCGCCACATCCATGCAGGCGGCCTGAAAATCCTCATCAGGCTCGAGCGACTCGTCGCGGCACGCCATGCGATAAAGGGGCGTCCCCTCCTCGAGCGTAAGCGGGTAGACCGACACATGATGTGGAGCCGCCGCGAGCACGCCATCGAGCGTGCGCTTCCAACTCGATGCGGTTTGCCCGGGAAGTCCGCACATAAGGTCGCACGATACGTCAAGCCCAGCGTTCTTGACAGTCGCGATGGCAGCGAGCGCCCGATCGGCATCGTGAATACGGCCGATGGCAGTAAGTTCGGTGTTATCGAGCGTTTGCACGCCCAGAGAGACGCGTGTGACACCAACCTTGGCAAGCGCAGTGGCAAGCTCGGCGGTCAGCGACTCGGGATTGGCCTCGCAGGTAAACTCAACGGGGGCGCACCACGCAGAGATACGCCGGGCGAGTTCTACCAGGCGCTCCCCCGCCAGCGACGGCGTACCGCCGCCAACATAGACGGTGCGGATCTGGTCAAGGGCACCAGCCTTGCCAAAAGCATCGAGGCGCGCGAACAACTGCTCAAAATAGGCATCGAGCGCTGCACCCAGCTCGCACGAAGCGAAACTGCGCGAGTCAAAGTCGCAGTACCGGCACTTTTGAGCGCAAAACGGCACGTGCACGTACAGCGCGGTAACGGCCACCCTTAAGCCTCCAGCAGATGAGGGGGCACCGATTCGCCGGCGGCAAGGGCAGCCTCGCAGGCCACCACATCATGCTCGATCTCATCGACCAGCGCCATAAACTCCTCATACGTGGAGCAGCGCACCACATGGGCACGCCAAGCGGCGGCATGGGGCATGCCTTTTAAGTACCAGCTTGCGTACGTACGGGCACGCGACATGAGCGGCAGGAGCTCATGTGTCAGCGTTAGGTGCTCACGCAGGGCGTCCAGGCGCTCGACGGAGCTGCGAGCCGTCACCGGTATGCCATCGAGCGCAAGGGCGCGAGCATCGCCAAACACCCACGGGTTCCCGTAGATACCGCGCGCGATAAACACCGCGCTGGCGCCCGAGTTGCGCAGATGCTCCGCGGCATCCTCGGCGGTAAACACGTCGCCCGAACCGATCACGGGAATCTCAACGGCGTCGGCAACCTCATCGACGACCGACCAATCGGCCTGGCCCGTATAGAGCTGCGTGGCGCAGCGGCCATGCACCGCCACCGCGGCGGCACCGGCGCCTTCGAGCATCTGGGCAAACGTCGCGGCATTACGGTCCTCGGCATAAAAGCCCTTGCGGATCTTTACGGTCACGGGCACATGCGCCGCGCCCACCGCCGCCTCGACGATCTACTCGGCCAAATCGGGCGTGCGCATAAGGGCAGAGCCCTCGCCCTTGGTGACAACCTTTCGGGCAGGACAGGCCATGTTGATATCGATGAGCGACAGGCGATCGCCCACACGCTCCTCGACGGCGGCGAGGGCACTCGCAAACTGATCGGGCTTGGAGCCAAAGAGCTGCACGCAAATCTGCTGCTCCTCGTCGGCCGGCAGCACCAGGCGCCACGTTTTGTTGCTGGCATAGGCAAGGCCCGCCACGCTCACCATCTCGCTGTAGGCAAGGTTGGCACCGCGGCGGCGACACATGATGCGGTAGGCGGGGTCAGTCACGCCCGCCATGGGAGCCATAAGGAACGGCTGCTCGGCATAGGCGCCCAGCAGCCGCTTGCTGTATTCAGAAAGCGCCATGGACCTACTCGTCCACCTTGAGGATCGCCATAAAGGCCTCCTGCGGGACCTCGACCGATCCGATGGCCTTCATGCGCTTCTTGCCCTCTTTCTGCTTCTCGAGCAGCTTGCGCTTACGCGAGATATCGCCGCCGTAGCACTTGGCAAGAACGTCCTTGCGACGCGCTTTGACGGTGGAACGGGCGATGATCTTGTTACCGATAGCACCCTGGATGGGCACCTCGAACAGCTGACGCGGGATGATCTCCTTAAGTTTGTCGCACAGACCACGGGCCAGGCCATAGGCCTTGTCCTTATGGACGATAAACGACAGCGCGTCCACCTCATCACCCGAAAGCAAGATATCGAGCTTCACAAGCTCGGAGGGACGGTACTCGTTGAACTCGTAGTCGAGCGAGGCATAGCCCTTGGTACGGCTCTTGAGCTGGTCAAAGAAGTCCAAAATGAGCTCGGCGAGCGGCATATCGAAGCGCATCTCGACCGATTTGCTCGTGAGATGGATCATGTCGGTCGTCACGCCACGGTGCTCGATGGCGAGCTGCATGACGGCACCCGTATACTCGGGCGGACAGATGATCTTGGCCTTGAGGTAGGGTTCCTCGATACGCTCGATACGTGTGGCCTCGGGCAGGTCCTGCGGGCTGCGGACATCGATCATCTCGCCATCGGTCTTGTACACGTGATAGTCGACCGAAGGACTCGTGGCAATGAGGTCCAGATTGAACTCGCGCTCCAGGCGTTCCTTAACGACCTCCATATGCAGCAGGCCCAGGAAGCCCACGCGGAAGCCAAAGCCGAGCGCCACCGAGGTCTCGGGCTCCCACACCAACGACGGGTCGTTGACGTGTAGCTTATCGAGCGCGTCACGCAGGTTCTCGTAGTCCTTGTTATCGATCGGGAACAGGCCCGTGTAGACCATGGGCTTGGCCTCGCGGTAGCCGGGAAGTGGCTCGGGGCAGGGATTCGACGCCCACGTGAGGGTATCGCCCACGCGCACGGCCTCGGGATCCTTCAGACCCGTGACCACGTAGCCCACCTCGCCGACTGTCAGTGCATCGACCGGGGTCTCGGCGGG
>URTZ01000175.1 GCA_900550825.1 uncultured Collinsella sp.
CCGTGCTTCCCGATTCGGCGGTCCAGGGCATCTCATCCTCGAACAGCCATGTACGGGCAGACCCACTATCGCGTGCAGTCTGCGGGTCGGGCAAGCAGGTCTGTTTATAGGCATCTTGGATACACTGGCCCATAAAATCGTTGAGCTCGGTCTGGTCGCCTTCCATGACATAGGCCGCATCGCCGTCCATGATGTAGATGCCCGGACCCTCATTGCCCTCGTAGCCCGGATCGTACGAGACATCACACAGTTTGGTGCCGTTCGCAGTGTCCAGCTCGATGGAAGAGTGGCATCCGCCAACCATGTCGCTCGCTTTTGCCCGATAGGACGCATATCCGTACCAACGCTTAAAGGTTTTGCCTTTGAGCAGCTCGGTTGCTTTGCTGATTAGGCTCGCGTCCATGGTGTAGCGCATGGCCCCAAGCTGAATGTGCGGATAATTGCTAATACCCAGCACAGCCGGCTGTTCATCAAAATCAACGGTAATGGTCTCGGGCTTGTCGTCGCCGGTCAGAAGTTCGACAGATTGAGTCACAGGCTTGACCACCGGCTCCGTCACCGCAGCAGGTAGAAATGCCATACCGACAGCGCCCGCGCCAACCACAGCGATCGCAAGCGCCAAGATAATCAATCCAATACGGGCAGGACTTCTCACAGCAAAGCACCTCACAATGCAAACCCGCGCCATTTGTCCTAATGATACCGCCGGCTAACACTATCACCAAAAGAAGCCGCGCGCTCCTCACCACCACAAAGGGGACAGGCACCTTTGTGGTGGTTTTCGACGCTAACGGTCGACCATCTCACGCCATGAGATTAAACTTGAATTGTTCTCTGAACATATCCATTTCTGCCTATCCTCAACAGCTCTTTGTCTCGAGGAGCGCATATGAAGCCGTCTCATTCCACCGGTCGCAACGTCATCGCCATTCTCGCCATACCCATCGTGATGCTCTTCCTTATCGTCATCACGCCCTTTTCTTTTGGTATCGCCTCGCCCTTCGATCTTTGCGGGATGATCGACGCCGGCTCGCGTGCCACCTCGCTCTCCTTTGTCTGCCGTGGCGTGTTCTACGAATATGCAATTCCCACCGGAAGTTGGCAGTCCAAGTTACCGTTGCTCGGCAAGGTCGACGGATGCTCCCCCTATTTCTGCCTTGAACCTCAGGCGCTAAACTATCTGATCGACGACCAGCCACTCGACTCCATCACCCTCGCCTACGACTACGCACCAAACACCGATGAGCGCCACATGAACCAAGTCCTCGACAAGCTGCTTGGACAGTGCGGGCTCACCGCGGAAGCCGGTCGAACCATCTATAGCAACCAGAAATTAAAGCGAACAGAACTCCGCCGTGTCGGAAAAATCAAAGGGCGAAACGGGGCCGCCTACTGGGATGCCTGGGCAACACGCGACAAGAGCGAGTTCGGACACAGCACCTATATGGTCACTGTCTACACCAAAGACGGAATTAAGGACAATGTTGACGATTTCGCGTCATCCAAACTCGGCATCCCCAAAACAACCAAACCCGCCAGCCCGGATGAAATCCTGTAGAGACGCTCATTAGAATGTCGTTCAGCGAGCGCGGCAGCATCGAGCTCGCCCCCACCACCACAAAGGGGACAGGAGCCTTTGTGATGATCTTCGGCCCCGGCTTTCACCATCTCGATCTATAACATCTAGCTGCCGTTTTGGACCTCAGATGTTACAGATCGAGACGAAATGTTCAGCAGTTCCCGTTTATCTAAATCTGTAACAACTACTCGGCAAATAAGGGTCTACCTGTTACAGAACGAGACAAACCGCGGACCACCACAAAGGTGCCTGTCCCCTTTGTGGTGGTTTTCGGCAAAAAGAAGCCGCCCCGATAACAGGGGCGGCATCAAGCAAGTCTATTTATTAGCGTCCCTCAAGACCCAACGAGAACGCAGAGATGTAGCCCGGGGCTTACCCTTTCCCGAACGCGACCCTCGCGAAGCGCGTGAGCGGGCGGGAAAGGGTAAGCCCCGGGCGGACAATTAAGTGCGTTACTCGGCAGCGGCCTTGAACTTGTTGTAGTTGATCAGGCAGCCGGCCTTGACGATGGCGCGCTCCTCGGCCGTCATATCGGCGATGTAGAGCTCAATCTGCTCGACCACACCGTCGGCGCGCACCACGTAGGCGGCGATGTCCTTCAGGTCGCCGTCGAGCGCGGCGCGGATACCCGGCACAAAGACGTAGTCGCCCACCTCAAAGTTGGGCTCGGCCTCCATCTGGAAGGGCACCATGCCCCAGTTCATCACGTTGGAGCGATAGCGCTTGGTGGCGTACTCGTGGACGATGTTGGCCAGGCCGCCAATTACGCGCTGGCAGCTCGCGGCCTGCTCGCGGGCAGAACCGTCGCCGGGCTTCTTGGCATAGAGCATGGAGCCGTACTCGGTCGCCTTGGCATCGGCCGCGACGCCGGCGCCGGTCAGCGCCTCAAACACGCCCGCAAGCTCGGCATCGAGCGCCGCCAGGTCACCCGCGGACTCGCCGGCCACGCGACGCTTCTCCACCGCGGCGGCCTCCTTGGAGCGACCCACGTAGGCCGGGTCGCGACGGCTGAGCGTAAACTCGGCCAGACCCAGCGGGTTGGAGCGGAAGGAACTCGTCTCGCCCGAGGGAATGAGCTCGTCAGTCGTGGTGACCGGGTCCATGATCTTGGAGCACACCTTGAGCAGGATATCGTCGCCGAGGGGCTCCATCGCGGGCCACGGCTTGATGTTGGGGCCCTCGACCAGCTCGTCGGCAGGCTCGGCCTTGCCAAAGCCCCAGTACACGCGCTTTTTGTACGGCGCGTCGTCAAAGGTGTACTCGCAGGCCTCGTCCCAAGTCTCCTCGGGCAGGTCGGTCGCCGGCGTCAGGACGCCGCCGTTGGCAGCCGTCGCCGCAATGGAGCGGGCGTCCATCAGGGCCACGGCGCTCAGCTGGCCATTACCCGGCTTGGAACCCTCGCGGTTGGGGAAATTGCGCGTGGTGTGGCGAATCGAAAGGCCGTTGTTGGCAGGCGTGTCGCCGGCGCCGAAGCACGGGCCGCAGAATGCCGTGCGCACAATCGCGCCGGCCTCCATAAGGTCGTAGATGTAGCCGCGGCGTGTAAGCTCGAGTGCCACGGGCTGGCTCGTGGGGTAGACCGACAGCGAGAACTCGCCGCAGCCGGTGTTGGCGCCCTTGAGCACGCGGGCAGCCTGGACCACGGAGTCGTAGTTGCCGCCCGAGCAGCCGGCGATAACGCCCTGCTGCACGTGCAGCTTGCCGTCGACGATCTTGTCGAGCAGGCTAAAGTGCGTCTTGCCCTCGCCGATCTTGGCGGCCTCGAGCTCCACCTCGTGCAGGATGTCCTCGAGGTTCTCGTTGAGCTCGTCGATCTCAAAGCCGTTGGAAGGATGGAACGGCAGCGCGATCATGGGCTTGATGCTCGACAGATCGACCTCGACGCAGCCGTCGTAGTAGGCAACATCGGCGGGCTTGAGCTCGCGGTAGTCGTCGCCGCGGCCGTGCATGGTCAGGAATGCGCGCGTGTCCTCGTCGGTGGCCCAAATGCTCGACAGGCAGGTAGTCTCGGTGGTCATGACGTCGACGCCGTTGCGGTAGTCGGTCGTCATGCTCGCGATGCCGGGGCCTACGAACTCCATGACCCTGTTCTTAACGTAACCCTTGGCAAAGACGGCGCGGATGATGGCGAGCGCCACATCGTGTGGGCCAACGCCGGGGCGCGGGGCGCCCGTGAGGTAGATGGCAACGACGCCGGGATAGGCAACGTCGTAGGTGTCGCGCAGCAGCTGCTTTGCCAGCTCGCCACCGCCCTCGCCCACGGCCATGGTGCCCAGAGCGCCGTAGCGGGTGTGCGAGTCGGAGCCCAGGATCATCTTGCCACAGCCGGCGAAGTTCTCACGCATAAAGGAGTGGATGACGGCGATGTGCGGCGGGACGAAGATGCCGCCGTACTTCTTGGCAGCCGAGAGACCGAAGACGTGGTCGTCCTCGTTGATAGTGCCGCCCACGGCGCACAGCGAGTTGTGGCAGTTAGTGAGTACGTAGGGCA
>URTZ01000176.1 GCA_900550825.1 uncultured Collinsella sp.
CCGCCACGGCGTTGAGTGCACGCGTCGAACGCGGCGTAGAAATGCCATAGCCACGCTTACGCAGGTCCTTGGCCAGCATATCGCGACCGGCGGCAGCGTCGTCGTCCTTGGTCGCAGCGGCAAAATAGCGGAGGATCTTTGACTTGGCGGAAGGCGTCTTAACGATCTTGAGCCAATCACGCGACGGCTTGGAACTCTTGTTGGTCAGGATTTCAACGCGATCGCCCGTCTTGATCTCGTGCGTGAGCGGGGCCACCGCACCGTTGATCTTAGCGCCGACGCAATGGTTTCCCACCTCGGTATGAACGGCATAGGCAAAGTCGAGCGGCGTGGAGCCAGCACGAAGCGCCATGACCTCGCCTTTGGGCGTGAAGACAAAGATCTCCTGATCGAACAGATCGACCTTCAGCGAGTGCAGGTATTCCTTGGCATCGGTAATCTCGTCGGAAGCCGCCCAATCGAGCGAATGCTTGAGCCAGTTGATCTGGTCGTCCAGACGCTGCGCATCGTTAGTCTTGGAGGCAGACGATCCGCCCGACTTCTTATACAGCCAGTGGGCAGCGATGCCATACTCGGCCTGCTCGTGCATTTCGTAGGTTCGAATCTGAATCTCGAGCGGACGGGCCGTGGGGCCGATAACCGTCGTGTGAAGCGATTGGTAGTTATTGACCTTGGGCATGGCGATATAGTCTTTAAAACGACCGGGCATGGGATGCCACAGGGTATGCACGGCACCAAGCGTGGAATAGCAATCGCGCACCGAATGAGTGATGACGCGCAGCGCCACCAGGTCGTAAATCTCGGAGAACTCCTTGCCCTTGCGCTTCATCTTTTGATAGATGGACCAATAGTGCTTGGAACGACCGTTGATCTGAAAGCCCTCAAGACCAATGCGATTGAGCTCATCGGTGAGCGTCTTGATGGTCTCGGCCAGATAACGCTCGCGAACCTCGCGCGACTCGGATACCATGCGCGCGATGCGCTGGTAGGCATCGGGCTCCAAGTAGAAAAAGGACAGGTCCTCGAGCTCCCACTTGATTGAACTCATGCCCAGGCGGTCGGCCAAAGGCGCGTACACGTCCATGGTCTCGCGTGCCTTAAACAGGCGGCGGTCCTCACGCAGAGCGGCAAGCGTGCGCATGTTATGCAGGCGGTCGGCGAGCTTGACGATGATGACGCGGATGTCCTTGGACATGGCGAGGAACATCTTGCGCAGCGTAAGCGCCTGCTTCTCGTCCATGCTGTCGACTTCAATGTTGGTGAGCTTGGTCACGCCGTCGACGAGCCCTGCCACGGTTTCGCCAAACAGACCCGAAACATCGGCAAGCGAGGTCTCGGTGTCCTCGACGGTATCGTGCAGCAACGCGGCGCACACCACATCGCAGTCCATCTTGAGATCGGCCAAAATGATGGCAACCTCGACGGGATGGTTAATGTACATCTCGCCCGAGCGGCGCTTTTGGTTGCAGTGCTTCTCGGCAGCAAAGCAGTAGGCCTGCTCCACATTGGAGAAGTCGTCCTCGTTCATATATTTGAGGCACAGACGCTCCAGCTTGTCGTAGCTGTCCGCCATAATCTCGGGCGGCAGCTCATCGGCATGCTTATAGTGCTCCATCTCCGAAAACGGCTGGAGGGTGGAATCATGGGCGGTACGGGCTGCGGCGTCCATCGAGGTCCCCTTCCCCTAGGCCCGCGGTACGATCGGGCGATTAACTTTGGCTAGCATATCAGAAGCGCACGAATCGAGTGCCCAGCTCCGAAAAGCCGTGAACTCCATGCGCGAGCGCAAGCCCTCCAAATAGCGAATTGACCTGCTCAATTGCACGCGGCCGGGGTTTTCGGCCATCGCGATACGACGAGTGTCGTCAAACCCCGAAACGCGACAGAAACCAAGCTCTTCGAAGATTCCCAGGCCGCTTTCCACCGAGCGCTCGTCGACCGGCGTGCGAGCATCGATGGCAAGACACATCTGCGCAATGTCGATATCGCTCGCGCAGAATGAATCGTCCCCCGTCTTGCCACGGTTGGAGCGCCACATGGTCTGCAGCGCTCGATAGAGCGTGACAAGCTCATCGCGCTCGGGCGCGTAACAATCGAGCAGGCGCTCATTAATACGAGCGTCACGCGACGAATAGAGCAGGTGAATCACGGCGGGCTGTCCATCGCGGCCGGCACGGCCACTCATCTGGTTAAACTCGATGGCACCAAACGGCATGTGGTAGAGCACGACATGGCGGATATCGGGCAGGTTGACACCCTCGCCAAAGGCGGAGGTCGAAACGATGCAGCTGAGGCTGCCGTCTCGAAACGCTTCTTCTACGCGATGGCGGTCGGTGCGCGTAAGGCCAGCGTTATAGAACGCGATACGGGTCGCACAGTCGGGAACGCGTTTGCGTAGTGTCTTGGCAAGCGCCACGGACTGATCACGCGAATTGACGTAAATGACGGTCTTCTCCCCCGTCGCCACGATCGACACTAAACGGTTCTCGCGGCTCGCAAGGTCGCGGTCGTCCTCGAGCTGCAGGTTCTCGCGCACCGTCTCGTCGACCACCGTGCGAGTGATCGGCAACATGCGGGCAAGCTCGGCCACGACCGGAGCCGTCGCGGTGGCCGTCGCAGCCATAACGACCGGGTCGCCCAGGGCTTTGAGGATATCGGGCATGTCGAGATAGGCGCTGCGGTCGCCGCCCTTGGCAAGGCCGGCGTGGTGCGCCTCATCGATAACGACAAAGCCGATGCGGCCCGAACGCGCGAAGCGGTCACGGTGGATAGACAGGAACTCGGGCGTCGTGAGCACGATACCGGTGCGGCCCGAAGCCAGGCCGGCGAACACGTCATCGCGCGCCGCCTCCACGGTCTCGCCGGTCAACACGCCGACGCCAATGCCGAGCGCGGCCATCGTCGACGAGAGGTGATAGGCCTGGTCGGCAACGAGCGCGCGCAGCGGATAGACAAAGATGCTCGCACGCCCGCGAAGAACCGCCTCGCGCGCGGCATGCACATGGAAGATGAGCGACTTGCCGCGTCCCGTTCCCATAACGGCCAGAACACTTTGGTGATCGGCCAGGGCATCGAGCGCCTCGACCTGCGCGCGGTGCGGCTGGTTCGAGCCTATAAAGCTATGGATAAGCGAGCGCGTGAGCTCGGTATAGGAAAGCTGGGCGAGCGTCTCGCGCTTGCGCGACTCCAGGCGCAGGCCGGAATCCGCCGGCTGCACGCCACGACGAAGCTCGCATGCCGGATCGTCGACGCTGGGCAGCATGGTATCGCGGACCAGAACATCCTTGATCATGAGCTTGGGCTTCACACGCCCCTGCCAATGCTCGGCAACGGCCTCGAACACCAAGTCGACAGCGCTATCGCAGTTGATGAGCTTATCGATTTGCGGCACGCGGAACATAATGGCCGGCACACTCGCGGCGCCATCGGTCGCCACAAAGCGCATGTGCTCGCCGGTTTTGCCCACCACGGCGCGATCGCACATCGTCACGCCCTCGGCGGCCAGCAGCGGCACCTTGTTGCCCTGGCCAAACGGCTCAAGACGGGAAATCTGCTCTATAGTCTCGATATTCAGCTCGGAAAGGTCGACCGTGGCGGCAACCTCGTCGATGTCTTCAAAGTCCTCAGCGGGAATCTCCGATAGCACGGCGGAAAGGCGACGACGGAATTCATCGAGCTTGGATGCCTCGATGGTCACACCCACCGCACCGGCATGTCCGCCGCGACGAATCAGCAGGTCGGAACAGCGCTCGACGGCGTCAAACAGGTTAACTTTGCCCACCGAGCGACCAGAGCCGCGCGCGATACCGTCCTCGATCGAGAACAGCAGCGCCGGCACGTGGTAGCGGTTGGTCAGACGGCTTGCCACGATGCCCTTGACGCCCTCGTGCCAGCCTTCGCCGCCCACAACGATCGCGCGCCCGCCGTCATAGGTCTCCTCGACCTTTGCCATGGCATCGCGCGTGAGCTCCGCCTCGATCTCACGGCGCTGGCGGTTGATTTCCTCGAGCTCAGCCGCCAGCGTGCTTGC
>URTZ01000177.1 GCA_900550825.1 uncultured Collinsella sp.
GGTCTATGCCTTGCCTTTTTCATGCCAACTTGTTCGCTCTGGACGTCGCTCGCTGTCCGTCCTCTACCTGCGGCGTTGACTTGATTGATACTTAGAACATCGATGTAGTCATTAGGGACGCTCTTAAACGACTATCCAACGGCTATTGCGCGCATGGCTCGCATGACAGCCGTCTCTTTTATGTTTCCTTTAGCCGTCGCTGTCTAGGATGGGGGTTAGTCGGTAGGAAGGGAGCGTCTATATGGACGACGCGAGCGAGCGTTCAATCGAAGAGGACATGCTCGATCAGTTCAATTACTTTGATGATGAGGACGAGGAGCTGATCGACCGTCGCGAGCCAGCATCGCTTGACTCATTTGACCTAGTGGATGAAGAGGCTGATGAGGTTGAGGATGAATCGGCGGAGCTCCCACAGCCTTCGCGCCTTGACTCGCTGCTTTCGAGAGCCCCCATGCACCACGGTGTCCGTGCTGGCGCGCTCCATATGAAAACTGACTGGCGCCAGATCGTGACCGCGGGCGATGAGCTTGCCGTCGATGCACCACTTACCGACAAATCATCCATCATCTGCCGCACCGGTATGCTTATGCTCGCGAGCGGAACGGGTGCCTGGCGTGTACGCGATACCATGAACCGCGTCGCCGCCGTACTCGGTGTCACCATCCACGTTGACTTAAGTCTCCTGTCGTTTGAGTGCACCTGCATCGAAGGCGGCCACTGCTTTAACGAGGTTGTCAGCCTGCCCACAACGGGCGTCAACACTCATCGCATTTGGATGATGGAGAGCTTCCTAAAGGAAATCGAGACATATGGTCGCCGTTTTACGGTGCATGAGTATCACGAGATGCTCAAGACCGTTGAGAGCTCAAAACCCGATTACGCGCCTTGGCAACAGGGGCTTGCCGCGGCCTGTGCCTGTGGCGCCTTTGTCTTTTTACTTGGTGGCGGTCCCATTGAGATGGCTTGTGCATTCGTAGGCGCAGGCGTCGGCAACTTTGCCCGCGCCCATATCCTCAAGCAGGGTCTTGGCCAGTTTAGCGCTTTGACGATTGGCGTCGCGCTGGCCTGCATCTCGTATTTGCTGGCGTTGCTCGGCCTTGGTCAGGTCATTCCGGGGGCAATGTCGCACCAAGAAGGCTATATCGGCGCCATGCTCTTTGTGATTCCCGGCTTTCCCCTCATTACGGCAGGCCTCGACATCGCTAAGCTCGATATGCGAAGCGGCATTGAGCGTCTTTCGTATGCCGTGTCGATTATTGTGATGGCGACCCTTGTGGGCTGGATGGTTGCCGAGTGTGTGGGGCTGGCGCCGGATGACTTCGCCCCGCTCGGCCTCTCACCGTTGGCTCTTACGCTCTTGCGCATACTGATGAGCTTTATCGGTGTATTTGGCTTCTCGGTTATGTTTAACAGCCCGGTAAAGATGGCCGCGGCGGCAGGGCTCATCGGCGCCGTGTCCAATACCTTGCGCCTTACGCTCGTCGATGCGCCGACGATGCTTCCCTTCCTGGGCTTGAGCGTAGGCATGCCTCCCGAGGCGGCTGCATTTATCGGGGCGCTCGTATCGGGCCTGCTGGCAAGCCTGGCCGAAATCAAGCTCACGTACCCGCGCATCGCCCTCACGGTGCCATCGATTGTCATCATGGTACCGGGGCTATATCTGTATCGCTCGATGTACTACATGTGCACGTTTGACACGGTTAATATGCTTGGCTGGTTTGTGCGTGCGGTGCTCATCGTGGCGTTCCTTCCCGTCGGCCTGAGCGTAGCGAGAACTCTCACCGATCCCCGCTGGCGCCACACCAGCTAATTGGTGCAAGGGGGACAGGTTACTTTGCACCAATACGCCGAGCATCTCCACAAACTCAACGCTTACGAAGCGCGTGTTGTTCGTGTTAGGGTAGTTCCACCACATAAGTAGTCGCAGACGCACGTACCGCGGGCGGGCGAGATGAAGTCCCAGTAACTCCATCTTGCCCGCCCATTTTTGTTGTGCGCCGCGGCGCAACACAGAAAGGACTATGCCCTTTATGCCTATCAACAAACGAGAGAGCCTGCTGTTCACCTTTATCATGTGCTTTTGCATGGTGTTCTGGATGAGCATCTACAACGTTGCCCTGCAGCATGGGGCCATCAACGGCGAGGTCATTGCCGCTGCATGGCTCGGCTTCCCCGTTGCCTACGTCTTTGCCATGTGCTGCGACTGGTTTGTTGCCAGCCCGCTGGCCAAAGGCTTCGCCTTCAAGTTCCTGGTCACGCCGGGCAAGAGTTCGCCGCTTGCCATGACGCTTGCCGTCAGCTCCTGCATGGTCGTTCCCATGGTCATCATCATGTCGCTCTACGGCGCCTGCGAGGGCTCGTTCCATATGCCTGGCGGCCCGCTTGCCAATTTGCAGGCGCTGCCGATGATGTGGCTCGTCAACATTCCGCGCAACTTTATCATGGCCCTGCCCTGGAACCTGCTGGTGGCCGGTCCGGTTGCCCGGTTTGTCTTCCGCCGCGCCTTCCCCATGGGCACGGTCTTTGCCGAGCCGCACATGGAGCTCGTGCACATGCCGGGTGCTCCCGTTGCCGAGGAGGTTGCCAACATTTCCGAGGGCATGGACGCCGAGCCTGCCTGCTAGGCAACGCTCAAAACCAGGCACCCAAACAGACCGGAGCGATTCCTTTTTTGTAGACGTTGTCGCGCGGCTCCATGCGGAAAAGGTCCCAACGGTTAACATATACTCCATATGGGTAAAGAGACCAAAGCGCTGCCGCGGGGTGGCGCTTTGCGTTTGAAAAACTAGCTCGTCTAAGAGGAACTAGCATGTTAGACCGTTTTACCGATCGCGCGCGCAAGGTCATGTCCATGGCCAAGCAAGAGGCGCTCGATCTACATTCAAATAAGGTGGGTACCGAGCACCTGCTGCTCGCACTCGCCAAGGAGGACGAGGGCATCGCTGCCGAGGCGCTGCGCTCGCTCGATATCGCCTACGACGACATCATGGACACCCTCAAGGAGGTCCAGACCACGGTGCCCGAGCCCAGCGAGGAGACCGAGGCCGCCAAGCTCGCCTTTACGCCGCTCGTCATTAGCGTGATGGAGCGTTCCTTCCGCGTGGCACGCGAGAACAACCAGACCTACGTGTCGACCGAGCACTTGCTGATTGGCATCGTCGAAGAGGGTAACGGCATGGCCATGGACATCCTCATGCGCCTGGGTGTGTCGTCCGCCTCCATCAAAAAGGCTATCGAGAAACTTACCGCCAAGGACCAGGACAAGAAGCGTCCGCTCGCCGGCGCCGGTGCCGGGCGTCCCGGTGCGGGCCTGCCGTTCTTTAGTGGCTCGGATGCCTCCCAGCAAAAGGGGAGTGGCACCGACACGCTCAAGCAGTTTGCGACCAACCTTACGCAAAAGGCGCGCGACGGCGAGCTCGACCCCGTGATCGGCCGCGAAAAGGAAGTCCAGCGCATGATGGAGATCCTTTCGCGGCGCACCAAGAACAATCCGCTCATCTTGGGCGACCCCGGCGTGGGCAAGACGGCCATCGTCGAGGGCCTGGCGCAGCAGATCGCTGCCGGTAACGTGCCTGAGAACCTCATGAACCAGAATATCTGGACGCTCGACCTGCCGGGCCTCGTCGCGGGCGCCAAGTATCGCGGCGAGTTTGAGGAGCGCCTCAAGAACGTGATCCAGGAGGCGACCGAAGCCGACGACGTCATCTTGTTTATCGACGAGATGCACACCATCATCGGTGCCGGTTCTGCCGAGGGTTCTATCGATGCGAGCTCCATGCTCAAGCCCGTTCTCGCACGCGGTGCCTTCCAGATTATCGGCGCCACCACGGCCGAGGAATTCCGCAAGTACCTCACCAAGGACCCGGCCTTCGAGCGCCGCTTCCAGACCATCGATGTCGAGGAGCCGGGCGTCGAGGACACGGTCAAGATCCTGACCGCGCTCAAGCTGCGCTACGAGGAGCACCACCATGTGCGCTATACGCAGGGTGCTATC
>URTZ01000178.1 GCA_900550825.1 uncultured Collinsella sp.
GATCATTACGGCTGCTCGCTATTGCTTATGGATCACCTGTTTGAGCTGGGGCACGAGCAGATTCGCTATATTGGCGGCCCGTCGTTCTCGGTCGACGAACAATTTCGTCGCGCCGGTTGGCAGGATGCACTCGAGCGTAAACACATCGAGCCGGCAGAGCCGCTCGAGGGCGACTGGTCTGCAAACAGCGGCTACGAGGCCGGCAGGCGCCTGGCCGAGCACGATCACACCATGACGGCGATTTACGCGGCAAACGACCAGATGGCAAACGGCGCAATTGCGGCGCTGCGCGATAGCGGCCTGCGTGTGCCCGAGGACGTGAGCGTGGTGGGCGTCGATGATTCGCTCGATGATTTTGTGGCACACAACGAGCTCACGACCGTGCGATTCGATCTACATCAGCGCGGACGCGAGGTGTTTGAGCATGCGGTTCCCGAGGCGGGTACGGCGGGCAAAACCGTTGCCATCCGTATTCCCGGCCAGCTCATTATTCGACATAGCACGGCGATACTGCGCGCATAGTTTGTGCAGGTCAACGGCAGTATATTCCGCCTCAATTACAATCGGTAAGGATGCTGACGGATAGCCGTGGCTATGAAGGCGAGTGTTATGATAGACGGGTTCTTTTGTCTATCTAGGAGGCTTTGCCTGATGGAGATCACCAAGGATATCCGCTACATCGGTGTCGACGATCACGACATTGACCTGTTCGAGGGCCAGTACGATGTGTCCGAGAACGGTATGGCATACAACAGCTACGTTATCTTGGGCGAAAAGATCGCTGTCGCCGATTCAGTCGACGGCGGTTTTGTTGACGAGTGGCTCGGCAACCTCGAGGCCGTGCTCGATGGCCGTACGCCTGACTACCTGATCGTCCATCACATGGAGCCCGATCACTCCGCCGGTATCGCCGCCTTTATGGAGCGCTATCCCCAGGCACAGATTGTGGCCAGCATGGGCGCCTTCCGCATGATGGTCAACTACTTTGGCACCGACTTCCCCGAGCGCAAGATGGTCGTCAAAGATGGCGACGCGCTCGACCTGGGCGGCCACAGCCTGACGTTTGTCGGCGCCCCCAACGTGCACTGGCCCGAGGTGCTCTTCTCCTACGAGTCCACCGACAAGGTGCTCTTTAGTGCCGACGGCTTTGGCAAGTTCGGCGCCAACGACATCGAGGACCCGGAAGGCTGGGCTTGCGAAGCGCGCCGCTACTACTTTGGCATCGTCGGTAAGTTCGGCAAATTCGTTCAGACCGTGCTCAAGAAGGCCGCCGATCTGGATATCCAGATCATCTGTCCGCTCCACGGCCCCGTACTGACCGAGAACCTGGGCTATTACCTCGACACCTATAACACCTGGTCGAGCTATCAGCCCGAGGACGAGGGCATCACGATTGCCTATGCGAGTGTGTATGGTCATCTGAAGGCTGCCGTTGAGGAGCTCGCTTCTGCGCTCGAGGCCCGTGGCCAGAAGGTCTCCGTCTTTGACCTAGCTCGCGACGATATGGCCGAGGCCGTTGAGGACGCGTTCCGCTATGACCGTCTGGTGCTCGCCTCCATCACCTATCAGGGCGAGATCTTCCCGTTCATGAGCACCTTTATCCACACGCTCGCCGAGCATGCCTACCAGAACCGCACCGTGGCGCTTGTCGAGTCCGGTTCCTGGGCGCCCGCAGCTGCCAAGGTTATGACCAAGGAGCTCGAGGGCATGAAGGACATCACCCTGACGCAGAACAAGGTGACTGTGCTGGGCTCGCTCAACGACGCCTCGCGCGCCCAAATCGAGGCCCTCGCCGACGAGCTGTCCAAGTAGCGATATATCGCTTTTAACGCTCAAACCACCACGAAGGGGACAGGCACCTTTGTGGTGGTTTTTGTTTAAGCGCCGGCGATGACGAGGGCTGGACGTGAGCTGTCAGTGGCCTCGGCGATCGAGGTGGCGACGGCATGGTCGGGGTCACGGTCCATCACGATGGAGTCGACATCGGCAAGCTCGGCAAAGCGGTACATGCCGCGTCCGTTAACCTTGCTGGCGTCCATGAGGGCGACGCTTTGATGGGCCGCGGTGATCATAGCCGTTTTGGTCTCGGCCATCTGGGGAAAGTCGGTCGTAAAGCCGCAGCTGGGGACAAAGGCGCCGGGGCACATGACGGCCAGATCGGCATGGACCATTTGGAGCGCCTGCATAGTGAGCGGTCCGTACAAATAACGATGGCCTTTGCGCAGCGCCCCGCCCAGCATGACGACATCGACTGAGGGCATGCTCTCGTCGATGTAATCGGCAATGGTAATGTCTGCTGTGATGACGGTGATACCGTCGCGTTGATCGAGGAGCCGGACGAACTCGAGCGCCGTGGTGCCCGAGTCGACGAGCAGCGTGTCGCCGTCATTGACGAGCTCGATGGCGCTTTGTGCGATGGCCTGCTTAGCGGCGACGTTGACATTGATGCGGCGATCCTGCGTGGAGACGGTCAGACGTTTGTGGAGTGATACGGCACCGCCGTGCGTGCGGCGCAGCTTGCCTGCTTCGGCGAGCGCGTCCAGGTCGGCTCGGGCGGTGACGGAGGACACACCAAAGGTCTGGGCGATTTCTGCTACCTGCACCGAGGCATTATGATCGAGCATTTCCATAATGGCGGTACGGCGTTCGTCGGCAAAGGCACGGTTGGTGGCTTGGGCCATGCTTGCTCCATTCTCGGCTAAATTTGCAGGAATTGTGTTGACTCTATTTTCGTTCATTTTCTTTTTGAGTAAGAAAACACCTTTCGATTACTTATCTTTTCTATAAAAGAAAGACGCTGAACGCCCAAAATTCAATATCGAACATGTCCACTCGGCTCATATTCCTTCCGTTTACTTTTCAAAAACGACTGTATTGACCTGCATGGGCTCAATATCTCGCGCGTGTAAAGCCGCTGAATTTCATACAATGAGCGCAGAAAAACGCAAGGTAAAACGCCTTGTGAACAACTACGCCCGATGTCCAGATGCGGGCGAGGGAGAGGAGCAAACGCTCATGGCACTTGTTACCACCGAAAAGATGCTCAAGGACGCTCAGGCCGGCCACTACGCTGTTGGCGCTTTCAACGTCGAGAACCTCGAGTTTGTTATGGCCGTTCTGGCCGCTGCCGAGGAGACCAAGTCCCCCGTCATCATGCAGACCACCCCGGGCACCATCAAGACCGCTGGTCTGGACTACTTCTACGGCATGGTCAAGGCTGCCGCCGAGCGCGCTTCCGTGCCCGTCGCTCTGCACCTCGATCACGGCGATGGCTATGACCGCTGCATGCAGGCTTTCCGCACGGGCTACACCTCTGTCATGATCGACGGTTCGCACGAGTCCTTCGAGGACAACATCGCCCTGACCAAGTCCGTCGCCGATGCTGGCCGCGCCATGGGCGTGCCCGTCGAGGCTGAGCTCGGTAAGGTTGGCGGCAAGGAGGACGACGGTCCCGCGGTTGAGGGCGAGAGCCCCTACACCGATCCGGCCGAGGCCAAGGAGTTCGTCGAGCGTACCGGCTGCACCTCCCTCGCTATTGGCGTTGGCACCAGCCACGGTGTGTACACGAGCGATCCGCACATCGAGCAGTCCGTGGTCAAGGCCATCCGCGATGCCGTCGACGTGCCGCTGGTCCTGCACGGCACCTCCGGTGTGCCCGATGAGCAGGTTGCCGAGGCTGTGAAGAACGGCATCTGCAAGGTTAACTACGCCACCGAGCTGCGTCAGGCCTACACCAAGGGCTTCATGGCCTACATGGCCGAGAACCCTGCCTGCTTCGATCCCAAGAAGCCGGCCAAGGAGGGCATGCGTGAGATCACCGAGCTGGTTAAGATCCGCATGACCAACCTCAACTCTGTGGGCAAAGCAGAGTAACAGCAAGGGTACTCTGATCCCACCGGACGGTTTGGGCGGGTCCCGTACTTAGTTTCCAAAACGTCCTCGCGCATGAAGGCCCCCGTTGTCTCGCTTCTTCGAAGCG
>URTZ01000179.1 GCA_900550825.1 uncultured Collinsella sp.
GCCCGTGGGTTATACCCTAAGAGCAAACCACCCTTTTTAAGGGTGGTTCTGATTTTGCTTCGCGCCATGTGGGGGTGGTGGCGACGTGCATTTTTGCGAGTATTCTGCAATCGAAGGTCCCTGCATACCGACCTCGGGCAAAAAATCGGGAGTTCTCGATGTTTTCTACGAATGATGGGCGGGGTTACGGGCTGACAGCGGGTGATTTGCAGGGATATTCGCGGTCTTTGGCATTTATCGTAGCGCCCGAAGCCCTTGGTTATGTTGAATACTCCTAAAAATGCACGGCGCCTAGAGGGGGACCTTCGCGAAAAAGGAAACCGCCCCGTCGAAGTATGCATTCGACGGGGCGGTTTATGCATATAGCCGATTTAGGATGCGCTGCCAAACTACTAGAACTTGACGGTCGGGGCCTGGCGGGCTGCTTCGGCGGCCTCGAAGCCCTGGCGCTCCTTAAACTGGAAGATGCCGGCAAAGATGACAGCCGGGAACGTCTGAATGGCGTTATTGTAGCTGAGCACGCAATCGTTGTAGCTCTGGCGTGCATAGCTAATCTTGTTCTCGGTATCCTCGAGCGATGCCTGCAGCTGCGTAAAGTTGGTGTTTGCCTTAAGATCGGGATAGGCCTCGGCTACGGCGAAGAGCTGGCGCAGCGCACCGGTCAGCACGTTGTCGGCTTCCATCTTGGCCTCGGGCGTGGTGGCCTTGACGGCGGTGTTACGCGCGCTGATCACGGCGGAGAGCGTCTCCTGCTCGTGCTTGGCGTAGCCCTTGACGGTCTCGACCAGGTTGGGGATCAGGTCGTTACGGCGCTGCAGCTGCGTATCGATGTTCTGCCAGGCGTTATCGATGCGGTTACGCTTGGTGACCATGTTGTTGTAGATGCCGGCGATGGCGCAGACAATCACAATGACAACAACGATGCCGATGATGACGGTAATCATGATGTCTCCGTTTCGAATGGCCGCGGCGGCATGCGCCAGCTGCCGTTGGTATAACGCTACTAGTATACCCGCAACGTTTTGCCGTGCCGAACTTTCCGGCAAGCGTTATGTTTTCGGCGGGGTCGGCACCGGGGCAAAGCGCGCGAGGTACAGGTGTAAGATATGCGACAGATTGACGAGTGTTGTCTTTGCCCCGAGGATGGCGATACCAGTGGACCTTCGCATTAAGAAAACCTACCGCGCCCTGTTCGATGCCTTCACCGAGCTTCTCGAGGAGCATCGTTTTGAGGACCTGACGGTTGCCATGCTGTGCGACCGCGCCATGATTCGCCGCACGACGTTCTACAAGCACTTTCGCGACAAGAACGATTACTTTGCCTTTTATATCGATGAGCTCATGTCGGGCTTGCCGCAAAAACAGCCCGATGAGGCCGGCGCAGTGTCTGCCGAGGACGTGCGCGCGCTTCGGCACGCGATTTTGGACGATGCCATGGATTTAATTCTGGCGCACGAGCAGCTCATGGATAACATTTTGGCAAGCAGCATGTCGGGCATGTTGACCAACGTTATTTGCGACCGTATTGCCCGCTCCATCCGCGAGCGTGTGATGAACGTGCTTGCCGAGGATGCCCTGGCCCCCGTGTCACTCGAGACGACGTCTGAGTTTGTCGCCGGCGGTATTATTCGACTTTTCACGATATGGTGGGAATCGGGCCACGATCTTGAGCGTCGACCTGAGATAGCCGACGTGGTCGATGCACTGTTTGAGAGGACCATGACACCGGTGCATCACTAAAAGTGGCGGAGAGAGGGGGATTCGAACCCCCGGAACGCTCTCGCGCTCAACGGTTTTCAAGACCGCCGCATTCAACCGCTCTGCCATCTCTCCGTGAGTCGTAATGATAGCATCGTTTTGAATTTGCAACAGGGAAGGCGAACGATGACGATCACCGAAATCGACGAGAAGTTCATGCGCGAGGCGCTGGCGGAGGCGCGAGCCGCCGCGGCGGTGGGCGAGGTGCCCATCGGAGCCGTAGTGGTGCGCGACGGTGAGATCGCCGCGAGGGCGCACAATCGGCGCGAACTCGACCAGGACCCTTCGGCTCATGCCGAGTTTGCGGCCGTGTGCGCCGCTGCCCAGGCGCTTGGCCGCTGGCGCCTTTTCGACTGTACGGTTTATGTGACGCTGGAACCCTGCTGCATGTGCGCGGGCCTTATGGTCAACGCGCGCGTGGGGCGCTGCGTGTATAGCGCGGCTGATGCCAAGGCCGGCGCGCTGGGTTCGCTGTATGACCTCAATGTCGATTCGCGCCTGAACCATCGGTTTAACGTGACGGCTGGGGTCCTGGCGGATGAATGCCGCGAGCTGCTGAGTAGCTATTTTGGCGGTCTGCGCAGAGCGGGCGGCGCTGATTGCGGTTGTGGGGCCGATCTTGAAGCACACGCCGCTCACGCCGTAGCGCTTGCGGGTGCCGGTGAGGATGCTGGCACGGCGGTTGACTTTGGTCCTGCGTGCCGCCGACCCCGCCGTGTGCTGTTGGCGATCGACTCCTTTAAGGGCAGCGTTTCGAGCGCGCAGGCGGAGGCGGCGGTTGCCGAAGGCATGCGCCGTGTGTGGCCCGATGCCGAGGTGCGCGCGTTGCCGCTGGCGGATGGCGGCGAGGGAACGCTCGATACCGTTGCCGCCTGCGGTGGCGAGCTTGTGGCCTGCGAGGTTGCAGGCCCCTTTGGCGAGCGTGTGCCTGCCCGGATGTTAGTGGACGGCGAGCACGAGTCGGTTGTTATTGAGATGGCCGAAGCAGCAGGCATCGGGTACTCACCTTGCACGGAATCGGCGGCGCTGGCTGCTACAACCTATGGCGTGGGCGAGCTCATGCTTCGCGCGGTTCGCATGGGCGCAAAGACTATCTATATTGGCTTGGGCGGCAGTGCCACCAACGACGGTGGCGCCGGCATGCTGCAGGCGCTGGGCGCGCGTGTGGTCGATGATCAGGGCTGCGATGTCGCCCCCGGTCTTGCGGGCCTTGAACACGTGGCGAGCGTTGATTTGGAGCCGGCGCTGCAGGCTTTGGATGGCGCTCGCATCGTTGTGCTTTCCGATGTCGAGAATCCGCTCGTGGGGCGTCGAGGCGCACTGGCGGTGTTTGGCGGGCAGAAGGGCCTGCCGGCGGATGATGTCGAGGCGCTGCGCAGATACGACGGCTGGATGGTCGGCTACGGTCGCCTGCTCGATGCGGCAATTTTCGAGGCGCGAGCCCAGGGGTTGTTGCGCACACCCGAGGGCGCACGGACATTTGGCTCGGTGCTCGGCGTGCCCGGTGCCGGTGCCGCAGGCGGCCTGGGTGCCGCGCTACTGGCGCTCGGGGCGGAGCTGCGTTCGGGCGTGGGGACGGTGCTCGATCTCGTGGGGTTTGACGAGCGCGTGCGCGATGTCGACCTGGTCATAACAGGCGAGGGCAATATGGACGAGCAGTCCGCCGCCGGTAAGGCGCCGGTGGGTGTGGCCCGTCGTGCGAAGCGATATGGCAAACCGGTGGTCGCCGTCGTGGGCGGCCGTGCTGACAACCTCGATGCGGTGTATGGGCAGGGCGTCGACTTGGTGCTTCCGATCTGCCGCAAGCCCATGCCCCTCGACCAGGCGCTCGAACCACGGGAAGCCACTGCCAACCTTATCTGTGCCGGCGAGTCAGCCGCCCAAGCCTATGACCTCGCTCGCCTCTAAAACCAATCCGAAGTTGGATGCCCTGAGCTTTGCATCGGACCGTCTGCCACGAAACGTGGCCATCTACTACGTTTAACCGGCCATCCTCGACCATCCCGGAATTTGCAAAAACAAAACCGACGCTCCTATAAGTTGTCAAGAGGCAGTTTGCGGGAGCGTTCTCTCCAATTCGCACAGGAGCTCGTAATACCTCCTCTCCAGTCTCGTCGACCGCCGTCTCCCATGTTCCAGGTGACCGAGTGAGGCCGCGGACATGCC
>URTZ01000180.1 GCA_900550825.1 uncultured Collinsella sp.
GACCAGCCTTCCTAAGTGCCGACAGGTTGCCCAAAGAATGGTCATTTAAGTCTGTCCCCAATGAGTAGGTCGGTGCCCTTTGTGCGGAGGTTGCTTTGATGCTTTATACTGGTGCGGTTAGACATCCATCCTGCAATCGAGGAGATTTCCATGGCATCAGACGTTCGCGTCCGCTTTGCACCCTCACCGACGGGCAAGCTGCACATCGGCGGCGCCCGCACCGCTATCTATAACTGGGCTTTCGCCCGTGCTAACGGCGGCACGTTCATCCTGCGCATCGACGACACCGACCCCACCCGCTCCACCGACGAGAACACGCAGATCATCCTGCGCGCCATGCGTTGGCTGGGCCTGGACTGGGACGAGGGTCCCGAGGTGGGCGGCGATTTTGGCCCCTACGCCCAGACTGAGCGCTTGGACCTGTACAAGCAGGCCGCCCAGAAGCTTTGGGACGAGGGCAAGGCCTATCCCTGCTTCTGCACCAAGGAGCAGCTCGACGCCGACCGCAAGGCCGCGCAGGAGCGCAAGGACCCCTTCCAGGGCTATCAGCGCCGTTGCCGCGATCTTGATCCCGAGGAGGCCCGCCGTCGCATCGAGGCCGGCGAGTCCTACGTCCTGCGTATTAAGGTGCCCGAGGACCGCGGCGACGTCGTCATCCACGACGCCGTCCACGGCGAGGTGACCTTCGACGCCAAGGAGCTCGACGACTTTGTCATCTTCCGCTCCGATGGCACGCCCACGTATAACTTCGCGACCGTCGTCGACGACGCCATGATGAAGATCACCCATGTCATCCGCGGCGACGACCACCTGTCCAACACCCCGCGTCAGGTCATGGTCTACGAGGCCCTCGGCGCTCCCGTGCCCACGTTCGCTCACATCTCCATGATCCTGGGCGCCGACGGCAAGAAGCTCTCCAAGCGCCACGGCGCCACCTCGGTGGAGGAGTACCGCGATGCCGGTTACCTGTCCGACGCCTTCGTCAACTATCTGGCGCTGCTCGGCTGGTCGCTCGACGGCGAGACCACGATCATCCCGCGCGAAGTCCTTGCCAGCAAGTTCTCGCTCGACCGCATCTCCAAGAACCCGGCTACCTTCGACCCCAAGAAGCTCGACTGGGTCAATGCCGAGTACATCAATGGTATGTCCGATGCTCAGTTTGCCGACGAGATCATGGTTCCCGAGCTGCACGAGGCGGGTCTCATCGAGGGTAATGTCGAGTACGGCGAGGATTGGATCGATGCGCTTGCCGCCATCGTCAAGCCGCGTACCAAGATGCCGGCCGACGCCGTGACCGTAGCCGCTCCCATCTTCGCTACGGCCGAGACGCTCGAGTATGACGAGAAATCCGTCAATAAGGGCCTGGCCAAGGAGGGTATGGGTGCCATTTTGGACGCAGCCAAGGCCGCGCTCGAGGGCGTGGACGAGTGGACGGCTGCCAACATTGACGCCGCGCTTGAGCCGCTGCCCGAGCAGATGGACCTCAAGAAGCGCGTGGTGTTCCAGGCTGTGCGCGTCGCCGTCTGCGGCAACATGGTGAGCCCTCCGCTGGGCGAGACCATGGCGCTCGTCGGCCGCGACGACTGCCTGGCGCGCATCGACCGCGCCCGCACGATGGCGCTGTAATCGCTGCGCAAACGTATGTATCCGAGCCCCGTTCACCCGAGCGGGGCTCTTGTTTCTGTAGACGTATGGGATAGGAGGTGCTGGGGCCATGGTCGAGCAACTTTCGCTGTTTGGTTCGCCGGAACCGGAGGAAGCTCCGAAGTCCGCGGCTCCTGCCGCCGCCCCGGCGCAGCCCGAGCCCGCACCTGAGCCCATCGCCGCCTATGCGAGCGTGGTTCTCGACATCCCAACGCGTGCGCTGTCCGAGCCGTTTGCCTATGGCATTCCTCAACCTCTTGCTAGCGAAGCGCAGATCGGATCAACGGTCCTGGTCCACTTTGGTAACCGTGCCGCCGCGGGCTATATTGTCGACATTGCGCCTGAGCTGGGCGACCTACAAGGCAACATCGCCCTCGACCCCGCACGCATCAAGCCCATCGAGGCTATCCTCAGCAAACCGCTCTTTACTGTCGAGGCTGCCCGTATCGCACGCTGGATGAGCCGCGAGTATGTCGCGACGCTTTCCGAGTGCCTGCGTTTGTTCTTGCCCCCGGGTGGAAGCCCGCGCGTGGTCAAGGGCGATGACGGCACATGGTCGGTTGAGCGCCCAGCCGTCAAGCCTATCCAAAACCGCTGGGTCATGCTCACGCCCGAGGGTTTCGACTACACGCCGCCCAAGACAGCGGTTCGCCAACGTCAGCTCATCGAGGCGCTCCAATGCGGCCCGGTCACGACGCGCGACCTCAACCTGCTCTACAGCAGCATGTCGGCGACCATTAAAGCGCTCGAAAAACGCGGCGTCGTGGTTGTGGAGGAGCGCCGCGCCTGGCGTGGCTGCAGCGAGCAGACCACGCTGTCCTCGGCAAGCGGCAAGGCGCCGGTCGCACTCACCAACGGCCAGCAGCAGGCGCTCGCGCAGATTGAGCGAGCTCGCCTGGATGCACACGGCGACGTGGTGCTCGTCGATGGCGTCACCGGTTCCGGCAAAACCGAGGTCTACCTCTCCGCCATCGAGCGCGTGCTGGCAGCCGGCCGTTCGGCCTGCGTGCTCGTGCCCGAGATCTCGCTGACGGCCCAGACCGTCGGCCGTTTTCGCTCGCGCTTTGGCGAAACGGTTGCGGTCTTCCACTCGCGCCTTTCGGCCGGTGAACGCTTGGACCAATGGGATATGGTCGCCAGCGGTGCCGCGCGCGTGGTCGTGGGCGCCCGCTCGGCGCTCTTTTGCCCGCTCAGCGACTTGGGCCTTATCATCATCGACGAGGAGCACGAGACCAGTTACAAGCAGGGTTCCAGCCCGCGCTACCATGCGCGCGAAGTGGCGGCCGAGATGGCGCGTCGCTATCGCTGCCCGCTCGCGCTGGGCTCGGCCACGCCTTCTGCTGAGGCCCTCGACCGCTGCCGCCGTGGCACGTATAACGGTGCCACCTGGACGCGCGTCGAGATGCCCGAGCGCCCGGGACACGCCGTGCTGCCGACAGTCCGCATTGCCGACCTGCGCCGCGAGTTCTCGCACGGCAGCCGCTCTATGTTCTCAAAACCGCTGATGGAAGGCCTGGAGCGTGTGGTCGAGCGCCGCGAGAAGGCCGTGTTGCTGCATAACCGCCGTGGCTTTGCGCCGTTCCTTATGTGCCGCGAGTGCGGCTGCGTCCCCACCTGCAACCACTGCTCCACCGCGCTTACGTATCACGAGCGCACGCACACGCTGCAGTGTCACACATGCGGTTCGTCTTGGCGCGTGCAGCCGTATCCCGCGCCCACGAGCCGTTGCCCCAAATGTGGCAGTCGCTACCTGGCAAAAATGGGCTTGGGTACGCAGCAGATCGAGGACGCACTGCACCAGATGTTGCCCGAGGACGTCGCCATTATTCGTATGGATGCCGATTCCACGCGCGGCAAGGATGCGCACAAAAAGCTGCTCGAGCAGTTCGATGCCGCCGATTGCGCCGTGCTGCTGGGCACGCAAATGATCGCCAAAGGTCTCGATTTTCCCGAGGTTACGCTGGTAGGCGTAGTCAATGCCGACTTTGCCCTCAAGCTGCCCGATTTTAGGGCAGGGGAGCGCGCTTACGATCTGCTGGAACAAGTGGCGGGCCGCGCCGGTCGCGGTGATCGCCCCGGCGAGGTCATCATCCAGACCTACCTGCCCGAGGACCCGGTCATTCGCGCTGTCGCCGAGCACGACCGCTCGATCTTTACCGACTACGACCTGGACCAGCGCCGCGACGCCCTGTATCCGCCGTTCGTGCGCCTGGCCAACATCTTGGTATGGTCGACGAACGCGGACGACGCGCGGGGCTACATCGGTC
>URTZ01000181.1 GCA_900550825.1 uncultured Collinsella sp.
ACTTTGCGGCGCCCGCCACGGCTACCGCTGAGGATGAGGACGATGACGAGAACCTGGACTTTGGCTCCATCGCCACGCTCGAGGACCTGAGCTGGAAGACTGCGCTGGGTATCGGCTGCTTCCAGGTGCTTTCGCTGCTGCCTGGTACATCTCGCTCCGGCTCTACCATCATCGGCGGCCTGCTTTTGGGCTGCACGCGTTCGGTGGCGTCCAAGTTTACGTTCTTCCTGGCCATCCCTGTCATGTTTGGCGCGAGTGCGCTCAAGCTGGTCAAGTATTTCATCAAGGGCGGTACGTTCGGTGCCAACGAGGTCGCCATCCTGGGCGTGGGCTGCGTTGTGGCCTTTGTGGTTTCGCTCATCGCCATTAAGTGGCTTATGGGCTTCGTCCGCCGTCACGACTTCAAGTGCTTCGGCGTCTACCGCATCATTCTGGGCATCGTGGTGCTTGCGTACTTCTTCGTCTTGGAGCCGATGCTCGGCCTCTAACTTAGTCGACGCTGCGCGGCGGTCAGGGCGACAACTTGTCATTCAAAGGGGGCGGCATGACCAAAAGGTCTATGCCGCCCCCTTTTCATGCCAATTTGTTCGCCCTGGCCGCCGCTCGCTACCGTTGCCATGACATCGGTGGCTCCCTGGTTGGTGCATTGGGGTCAGGTTACTTTGCGACAACATGGTGCAGACCAACCTGACCCCATTGCGCCAAATCCGCTGGGGCAGGTCTGACAGTGGCGCACGGAGTCGTGGTGTGATTTGCGTCGGTGTCCGCGCGGCTCGGTATACTGGTACGGCTCAAACTATGGCGCCGCCCGCAGGCGCGCCGTCCGTCAGATGAGGAGTCGCCCATGACCCAGCCCTTGCCCTGGGAAAAGAACGCCGCGGTACCCGTGTCGCCCGCGCCGGAACCCGTGCCGCTCGATGCATATGCCGCCCCTGCTGCGCCGGAACCCGAGCTCGTCCCGCTCGACATCTACGATGCTCCCGCGCCGGCACCCAAGCCCACCAAGCCGCTCGTCGACATCGACAGCCTTAATCCCGCCCAGCGCGAGGCGGTCCTGACCACCGAGGGTCCGTTGCTGGTCCTTGCCGGTGCTGGCTCGGGCAAGACCCGCGTCCTGACCTTCCGCATCGCCCATATGCTCGGCGACCTGGGCGTTAAGCCCTGGCAGGTCCTGGCCATCACGTTTACCAACAAGGCCGCGGCCGAGATGCGCGAGCGTCTGGCAGCGCTCATCCCCAGCGGCACCCGCGGCATGTGGGTGTGCACCTTCCACGCCATGTGCGTGCGCATGCTGCGCGAGGACGCCGACCTGCTGGGCTACACCGGTCAGTTCACCATCTACGATGACGATGACTCAAAGCGCATGGTGCGCGACATTATGCAGGCGCTCGGCATTGAGCAAAAGCAGTTCCCCATCAACATGATCCGCAGCAAGATCAGCTCGGCCAAAAACGCCATGATCGGCCCCGAGGACATGCTCAAATCCGCCGACAGCCCCAACGACAAAAAGGCCGCGCAGGTCTACCTAGAGCTGGAACGCCGCCTGCGTGCCGCCAACGCGATGGACTTCGACGACCTGCTCGTGCGCACGCTCGAGCTGCTGCGCACCCGCCCCGAGGTGCTCGACAAGTACCAAGAGCGCTTCCGCTACATTAGCGTCGACGAGTATCAGGACACCAACCACGTCCAGTACGAGATCGCCAACCTGCTGGCCGCCAAGTACCAAAACCTCATGGTCGTGGGCGACGACGACCAGTCCATTTATAGCTGGCGTGGCGCCGACATCACCAATATCCTGGACTTTGAGAAGGACTTTAAAGACTGCAAGACCGTCAAGCTGGAGCAGAACTATCGCTCTACGGGCCATATCCTGAGCGCCGCCAACGCCGTGGTGCGTCACAACTCGCAGCGCAAGGACAAGCGCCTGTTTACGGCCGAGGGCGATGGTGAGAAGATCCAGGCCTTCCAGGCGAGCGATGAGCGCGACGAGGGCCGCTGGATTGCTGGCGAGATCGAGAAGTTGCACGCCAAGGGCACGAGTTACGACGACATCGCCGTGTTCTACCGCACCAACGCCCAGTCGCGCATTCTCGAAGATATGTTCCTGCGCGCGGGCGTGCCCTACAAGATCGTGGGCGGCACGCGATTCTTCGACCGTGCCGAGATCCGCGACGTTATGGCATATCTCAAGATGATCGTGAACCCGGCCGACGAGATGAGCGTCAAGCGCGTCATCAATACGCCGCGCCGCGGTATCGGCTCCACCTCGATCCAAAAGATTGAGCAGCTGGCGCGCGACAACCGTTGCTCGTTCTTCCAGGCCTGCGAGATCGCGTGCGCCGAGACCGGCATGTTTAGCGCCAAGGTCCGCAATGGCCTGTCGAGCTTTGTGTCGCTGGTGCGCGAAGGTCGCCGCATGGACGGCGAGCTCAAGGACGTTGTCGAGATGATCGTCGACAAGACGGGCCTTCTGCAGGCCTTCCGCGCCGAGGGCACCATGGAGTCCGAGAGCCGCGCCGAGAACATTCAGGAATTCTTGGGCGTTGCTGCCGAATTTGAAGAGACGCACGAGGATATCGAGGGTACGCTCGAGAGCTTGGAAGAGCTGCGCGCGGCTGGCGTTGCCGATGTACCGGCCGGCGCCGAGTCCGAGCCCGTCGTGGTGAGCGCGCCTGCGCCTGAACCGGGGCCGTCTGCCCCGGCATCCTCGTTTGAGGCGCTCGTTGGCGCGCGTGATGCCGCGGGTTCCAATCCGCTCGATAGCCTGGCGGCCCCGGCGCTTTCTCCGCAGGATGCCCTGGCCGCCGCCATCGCGGGCAACGCGTATGCCGCGCCGACGGAGATGCCGGCGGGTGCCGTGCATGCCGACGAGATCGAGCGCACCTACGGTCCGCTCACCTGCAAGGCGCTGCCGGCACTCATGGAGTGGCTGGCCCTGCGCTCCGACTTGGATTCCCTGGCCGGCGAGACGCATGCCATTACCATGATGACCATCCACTCCGCCAAGGGCCTGGAGTTCCCCGCGGTGTTCGTGGCCGGCATGGAGGAGGGCATCTTCCCGCACGTGCACGACTTTGGCGGCAGCGATGACCCGGGTAAGCTCGAGGAGGAGCGTCGACTGGCCTACGTCGCCATCACGCGTGCCCGTAAGCGCCTGTTCCTGACCTATGCGGCCACGCGTCGCACCTACGGCTCGACCTCTGCCAACCCGCGCTCGCGCTTCCTCAACGAGATTCCGTTTGAGGATATCGAGTTTAGCGGTATCGGCTCTGCCGGTTTTGAGGGCACGGGCTGGGAGAAGCGCGGCGACCGTCACGGTACCTTTGGCTCGGGCATGGGCTCGGATATGTATGGCGGCAAGGTGTTTGGCTCGCATACGCGCTCGACCGGCGGTTCCGGTTCGCGCGGCGGATCGAGCTTTGACGATTTCTTTGGCGGCAGCAGCTACGGGACCGAGCGCCATCGTGGGGTTTCGCCCGATGCCGGTCGCGTTGCCTCGACCTTTGGCTCGGGCGCGCCGCGAGCCAAAAAGCCCTCGTCCAAGGTGTCCCCGACGGTGGAGCGCAAGGTCGATCGCGCCAGCGCATCGCAGGACTTTGCCGCGGGCGATACCGTGAGCCATAAGACCTTTGGCACGGGTACCGTGATCTCGGTCGCCGGAGACATGATCGAGGTCCAGTTCGAAAAGACCGGCCAGACCAAAAAGCTCATGAAGGGATTCGCTCCGATCGTCAAGCTGTCATAATCCCGGCGGACCTGGGCGGGCGTATGGGGCAACATCGCCTGCTCGGGCAGTCCTGCTCGCACGGAGAGCACATTAAGTGCTCTCCGGCTCGTGCGGAACTCG
>URTZ01000182.1 GCA_900550825.1 uncultured Collinsella sp.
TCTTAAACGACTAGTCGTTGGGGACACTCTTTGTGAGCGATTTGCCCGTTTGTCGACGCGCGAGTGTCCATTCGGCGTCTTCTTGAGCTGTGGCGCTCTGCTGTTTCTGTGATGGCCGGGGGCGCTTGGCTCAAAAGGACGGGTTGGCTGTCTATGTTTACCTGCGGTTTTGTTGCGGTGCGCATTTTCGGTCAAGCATCCCGTCAAGTGTTTGGTCGGCAGTTGGTTTGCAGCCGGAGGCCTATTTTGTCCGTGCTGACAGTGGCTGCCCACCCTCCTCGTAAGCTCAAATTGAGGTTCATCAGTTTGAGGAGGATGCCGTGACTGACCACGTTTTAGACCGAGCGCAGCTAGCCGAAGCCGTCGGCAACGATATTGCCGACATGGCCCATTTTTGGATGCTGCGGAAGTTCCAGTTTTTGGAGCCGGCGCGCGAACAGTTCGAGATCATTGTCGACCCGTGGCTCAGCTATTGCACCGAGCCTTCGCAAAACGAAATCATGGCCTACAACATGGCATTTACCGATTGGCTGCTCTTCGAGCGCCCCTATCGCCATGGCAAGACGCTGCTCGAGCTGTATGTTGACGAGCCGCCGGCATCGCTTTCGCCTGCCTCGCTCAAGCGGCTCGAGCAGGTACGCGACACGCAGTATTTCTCGCGCTTTGGCATTTTGGACAAGGATCCTGCGACTGGTATGGTCGCGCTGAAGGACACGCGCGCCGACCGTCGCTTTGATGTCTACGACCCGCATATCGTGCAAAAGGAGCATTGGAGCGACGGAGCGATTGCGGTGCGCCTCGCCTGCGTCGACGATGTCTGGCTGACGGCGGGACAGCTCTATCTGTACGACATCGCGCGCCTGAGTGACACGGCAGTCGATGGGCCGGGTGCGGTGCATCCGGAGGACCTGCAGGATGGCTTTGACACCTCGTGCATCAGTTTCTTCTTGCGCCTGGTCCGCGACATCATGGGCGCCCAGGGGCGCTACGTAAAGTCGCTCAACATCTACGAGCAGGAGTGGGAGTAGGGGATGTGGCTGGTGTCGCCCTGCTGCCCTGACTTTGTCTCAATCTGTAACGTTTGGCGGCTGTTTGGGCCCGTAACTGTTACAGATTGAGACGGAAGGTTGGCGGCTGCCGAAAGATCTCGATCTGTAACATCAAGGGGCCCAATAACCCTGTAACTGTTACAGATCGAGACATTCCCCTGATGTTGCTGGGGTGGGGCTGCAACGTATTCCGTCCCCCCCACATCCCCTCTTCCCTCCGTTAACCGATATGTCCGCAGCAATCCTGCCGCGCTGGATAATAATGGACAGATGTTCAAGTTTTCTGAGGGGGAGGAGCTCGATATGGCGTCTGCCGATCGTTCTACGTTGTTTATCAATGCGACCATTCTGGATGGTTCGGAGCATATGGAGCCGCAACCCGATATGGCCGTGGCCGTTGAGCGCGGTGTCATCACATGGATGGGGCCGAGTGCTGTGGCGCAGGCGCCCGCGGGTGCCGAGGTTATCGACCTGGGTGGTGCGTATCTCATGCCCGGTCTCATCAATATGCACGTGCACCTGTGCGGCTCGGGCAAGCCTGTCTCGGCCGGCGATGCGGGCGCGCTGATGAAGAAGCTCGATAATCCCGTGGGCCGCACCATCGTCCGCCGCATCCTCAAAGGCAGTGCCCAGCAGCAGCTAGCAAGCGGCGTGACCACGGTGCGCGGCGCGGGCGACCCGCTGTTTGCCGATCTGGCCGTGCGCGATGCTATCGATGCCGGCAAGTATCAGGGTCCTCGCCTGGTGGCGCCGGGAACGGGCATCACGGTGCCGGGCGGCCATGGTGCGGGCCTGTTCGCCCAGGTGGCCAACAGTCCCGCCGAGGCAGCCGAACAGGTGCGCGACCTGTATGCGCGTGGTGCCGACGTCATTAAGCTGTTCGTGACGGGCGGCGTGTTCGATGCGACCGAGGTGGGCGAGCCGGGCGTGCTGCGTATGCCAGTGGAGGTTGCCGCGGCGGCATGCAAGGCGGCGCACGATATGGGCCTTCCGGTTATGGCCCATGTCGAGAGTACCGAGGGCGTGAAGGCCGCGCTTGAGGCCGGCGTTGACACGATTGAGCACGGCGCTCCGTTGACACCCGAAATCTTGGAGCTGTACCGTGGCGCCGCGGGCACGCAGCTCGAGGGGCGTGCTCCGAGTGTGACCTGCACTATCAGCCCGGCGCTGCCGTTTGTATTGCTCGACCCGGAAAAGACCCATTCTACCGATACGCAAAAGAAGAACGGCGACATCGTGTGCTCGGGCATCATCGAGAGCGCCCGTGCCGCACTGGAAGCTGGCGTTAAGGTGGGCCTTGGCACGGACTCAAGCTGCCCGTTCGTGACGCAGTATGACATGTGGCGCGAGGTCGCCTATTTTGCCAAGTATGTCGACGTGAGCAACGCCTTCGCACTGCATACAGCCACGCAGGTTAATGCCGAGCTGCTGGGGCTGGGCGGCGATACTGGCGCGATCGAGTGCGGCAAGGCTGCCGATATCTTGGTAACGCGCGAGAATCCTCTCGATAATCTGTGCGCTCTGCGTGAGCCGATACATGTGATGTGTCGCGGTGATCTGGTACGCAAGCTCAAGGTGAAGCGTATTCCCGAGGTGGACGCCGAGCTCGACGCGATTATGGCCATGCCGGCTGAGGCGCTGGCCGAGGAGCTTGCCCGCGACGGCGTGGCGTAAGCGCGCGATATGGCGATGCGAAAAAGGGACAATCCTTTTGTCATAATCAGAAAAAGCCGAGGTCCCGGTGCGAGGCCTCGGCTTTTATTTGTCCTATGGTGTAGCGGCTATGAGCGCGTCTCCATCTTGGCGTGGCACTTGGGGCAGGTGACGCGAATCTTGCCCTTGCCCTTGGGGACGGAGAGCATCTGGCCGCAGTTGGGGCACTTGAGGTATGCCGTGGTCTTGCGACCCTTCCACATCTTCTTGGCTGTGCGCTTGGCGCGCTCAAAGTCTTCCTTGCTCGTTCCGGCTGCGCGTGAGGTGCTGGCCGCTGCGGCGCCGGCGCCCAAGCTGGCGACAAACTTGCCCAAGCCGGGAACATTGGCGGTCGCGGCGACAAAGGCCTCGTTCTCCTTGTGACGTGCGTCGATATTTTTGGACAGGCCGCGCAGCACGCCAATCACGATTACGGCGATGGCAATCCAGCTGAGCCACTGGATGCGGGCTATCGATCCGATCATGGCGATGATAATGCCTGCGAAGCCCATCACGATGGTGAGTTCGTCAGCGCCATTGCGGCCCTTCATAAAGTCATTCATGCAAATTGCCTTTCATTCGATATGCCGCACGCCTTTATACCCGATTTAGAGCAAGGGGGACAGGTTAATCTGCACCAATGTGGTGCAAACGTACCTGTCCCCAATGCCCCAATTACTTGGAGAGTTTGTCGACGACGCGTTCGATTTCGGCGAGTTTGGCGGCTTTGAGGTCTTCGTCGCCCGATTCGATTGCCGAAGTCACGCAGCCCTCGATATGCGCCTTGAGCACGTCGGCGTTAATGCGCGCGAGGAGCGCCTGTGTTGCCATGAGCTGCGTGGAGATGTCGACGCAATAGCGGTCCTCATCGACCATCCGCAAGATGCCGTCGATCTGGCCGCGTGCCGTTTTGAGCATGCGGGTCACCGATTTGTGGTCTGCCATCATGGCGGGTCCTCGTTTCTGGTCGATCTTCCGGATGTCCCCGTCAGTTGCGGTGAAATACGGACTGTTTAAGGGCCTAGGGCGGCTCAACAGTCCGT
>URTZ01000183.1 GCA_900550825.1 uncultured Collinsella sp.
GTCCCCCGGCACGGCGTACCTTCTTTTCCTCGTGGCGAATAAACAGCTGCATGTCGATAGTCGCCTTGTCGTACACGCGCCCGCGCACGCCGATGGCGGCGGCATCGCGCCCGAGCACCATGCTCGCCAAGCCAATGTCCTGCGTCACGACCACGTCGCCCGCCTGCAGGCGTTCGGCAATGGCAAAGTCGGCGCTGTCGGCGCCCACGCTCACATCGAGCGTCGTGACCCAAAATCCGCGTCGCGCGTGCTCAGCATCGCGCGGGTCGTCGCGGCGAATGTGCCGTTCTAGGTTTTGCGTGCTGTTGCCGGCGATAACAACGGCGACGCCCGCCCGCCGCGCGCAGTCAATCGACTCGCGCGTGACCGGGCAGGCGTCTGCATCAATAAAGAGCGTTCGCGGCATCTAGTGCACCAGTTTGCCAAATTGAATAGCGCGAACAATCAGCGTTACGCCAAACACCAGCAGTGCGGCGCCGCTAAAGATGACGAGCATCTTGGCCGACCACAGCGGATAGATAAACACGAACATGCCGGCGATGATGGAGAGCGCGCCGCTCAGGATGGCGAGGGCACGGTTGGACGAAAGCTCGGACTCCAGAATGGACATGACACCTTCGACGATCCAGCCAAAGCCGGCCACGATAACCACCATCGTGGTGAGCGTCGCGGTCGAGAAGGCCTGGTTGCGCAGGATTATGACGCCGCCCAAGATAATGAGTAGGTTGGAGATGATGCTCGTCACGCGCCAGCCGGTGGGCAGCAGCGGCTCGAAAACAGCGGTAAACAGCCTGATCGCGGCCGTGATCACAAAGTAGAAGCCCAAGACGGTCGTTAGGAAGACGAGGGACTTGGCGGGCGCAAACAGCAGTGCGATGCCGGCGACGAGCGCCAAGACGCCCGTGATGGCGTAAATCCAGCGCACGGCCTTGACGGCTTTGCCCGCCATGCTTTTCTCGTCAAATCCAAACTGGCTCGATTTTTGGTCATCGTTCTTAAAGATGCCCATAATGTCTCCTTTCCGTGCGGCGTAAGCCTTGATCGTTACAACCAGTATCGCCTAAAGGCGCTGGCGTATGGGTCGGAGAGGGCGAAACGTAACCCAAAGGCCCCGAATTGTTTCCGTTGTTCCCCACGTTGCGATTTTCTATTCAACAGGTGTAGAACATTGCAGCCCTGTTCGTTATTGCCTACGTTTTAGGTTAGATTTTCCTAAGGACAATTGGCTTGTATTGGGGGTCCCTATGAACGAAGCAGTTCCCGAGGCGCCGTCGAGTGTCGAATCGATGGCAGAGCAGGGTTGCGAAAAGCTCGGCTTGGAAGCGTTTGATGCGCTGGTCCGTCGTGCCCGTACGTGCCGCCGTTTTGACGAGTCCATGCGCGTGCCGCGTGAGTTTTTGCTCGAGCTGGCAGAGCTGGCTCACCTGACTCCCTGCGGCGCCAATGCTCAGCGTCTGCGTTTTCATGTGGTGAGCGGTGCCGTGGATTGCGCGCGTGTATTTGATGAGCTTGCATGGGCCGGTGCGCTTAAGGATTGGCCGGGTCCTGCCGAGGGTGAGCGCCCGACCGGCTACATCGCGATTTTGGCTGAGCGCGCCGTTCCGGGCAAGCCAGCCGCTCCCATTACCGAGGTCGACACGGGCATTGCCGCGCAGACGATGATGCTCGCCGCCCGCAGCGCCACGCCCGAGGTGGCAGCCTGTATGTTCAAGGCCTTTACGCCCCGCGCGATCGATGCCATGGGGCTCGATAACGACAAATATGAGCTCAAGCTGATCATGGCGTTTGGCGTTCCGGCCGAGACTCAAGTTATCGATGCGATCGATTCCAACCCCGACGGCTCTATTAATTACTGGCGTGACGAGGCGCAGGTGCACCACGTACCTAAGCGTTCGCTCGCTGACGTGCTGGTGTAGCTGAGCGTCATCGCGGCGTGATCAGACGGTAAACCACCACAAAGGTGCCTGTCCCCTTTGTGGTGGTACGAGGGGAGGGTGTGTGGCAGATCTGTATTTGGTGCGGCATGGGCAGACTGAGCTCAATGTGCAGAGCATTTTGCAGGGCTGGCACGATTCGTCGCTTACGGCGCGCGGGCGCGAGCAGGCGCTGACGGCGCGTACGGCGTTTGCGGCGCGTGGCGTGGCCTTTGATCATGTGTATTCCTCGCCGTTGGGCCGGGCGCGGCATACGGCCGAGCTTATCGTTGGCGAGGGCCGTTCCATAGAGCTGGTCGATGACCTGCGTGAGTGGCATTTTGGCTCGCTGGAGGGCGCATCAAATCGCGAGATGCCGCCGCAGCCCTGGGGTGATTATCCGGTTGCCTTTGGTGGCGAGTCGGAAAGTGAGCTTCAGTCGCGCATGGTCGCGGCGCTGTCCCGCATCATGGCCAGGCCGCAGCACGACTGCGTGCTGGCAGTCTCCCACGGCTCAGCCTGCCAGGAGTTTCTTGAGTATGTGACTGGCGAGGGGGAGCTACCCGACAACGGCGCCGTGCTTCATTTTGGCTATTGCGACGGGGCGTTTTCGCTCCTTGATTGGTAACGAACGAAAGGACCCCTATGAATAAAGATCTGTATCTGGTCCGTCATGGACAGACGATATTCAACCTCAAGCGTATCATTCAGGGGTGGAGTGACTCGCCGCTTACGCAGTTGGGCTGCGACCAGGCGGCGCGCGCCGGCATGTTTTTACGTGCGCGCGGCATTGAGCCCGATCATGCCTACACCTCCACGCTTCATCGCACCGAGCAGACTATCGCCAACTTGTGGCCGGGCTTGGCGTACGAGCGCCTGGACGGCCTGCGTGAGTGGTTCTTTGGCGACTTTGAGGCCGAGCGCGTGATGCTCATGCCCGAGCGCCCGTGGCGCGACTTCTATCGCCAGTTTGGCGGCGAGGGCCAGATGCAGGTGCGCGAGCGCATGGTGGCGACGTTGACCGATCTTATGCGTCGCCCGGACCACGAGTGCGTGCTCGCGGTGAGCCACGGCTCGGCCATCAAGGAGTTCATGGACCACGTGAAGGGTGCGGCGACCGACGAACGCGATCGTGTGCCGGGCAACTGCTCGGTGCTGCACTTTGCGTTTGACGACGAATCCGACACGTTTGAGCTGATTGAGATTTTTACGCAGGAGGATTACGCACGCGAGCTGGGCCTTGAACCGCTTGTGGCTACTGCGGGTCCGCAGCGCGGATAACGCGAGCGCGGCGGCACGGGTCGTCGGCATAACTTCTCGACGCAAAAGGGGCGGAGATGCATGTACCTGCTGCATCTCCGCCCCCTGTTTGTTGGGCTGCCGATTTTTGTGCTGGACGGTCTGGTCTTGCTAGAACCGCGCGACCTGGTGCGTGAGCAGACCTGTCGGAACTTGCGGCGCGGCGCCGCTGACCTGCGCGGCGGGGAAGAGCGCAGCTACGGCAAAGTTGAACGGCTCTTTGCCCGTGTAGGTGCCGGCGGCACGTGCATCGTCGGCCAGGAGCTGTGATGCCTCGACTAGTGCGACAGCGTAGGCAGGGTCGTCGGCCAGTGCCGGCTCCGGCGCCTGGTCGAGCATGGCGCGGATGGCCCCGACGGCGTCCTCGCGCTTGACCTCCCACACGCGGTGCGTAATGCCGGCGGGGTCGGTGACGGCATAGAGTGAAGCGCCCTCTTTTGCGGCGCCGAGGATGATATCCATGACGGTAGAGGCTTCGTAGACAAGCGTTACGGGACGGGGCTGTACCTTGAGGTCGGCGATTGCGCGCGCAGCGGCGGTCGTATCGGCGGCAAC
>URTZ01000184.1 GCA_900550825.1 uncultured Collinsella sp.
ATGCCTCACGAAACTCACCACCACACTCGCAGGCGCAGCCGCCCGTGGGATTACCCTTGAGGTTTATGTTGCCTCACCTCCGCGCGATGACGCGAAAGCGATTTTTGCCGAGATGAACGTCGACTATTCCGTCAAGGCCAAAGGGCGGCTGTGCGCGGCCGTGATTGACGAGGAAACTGTCTGGTACGGGACTATCCCGCTGCTGGCATTCCCCAAGAAAGAAGACCGCAGCATCCGTTTCAAAAGCAACGAAGTCGCCGCTGAGTTTTTGAGCGAAATCCAGCAATGAGGAGAACCGGGGGCCGCAGCAGCGAACGGGGCGCCCACATCAGTTGCGGTGAAATAGGGACTGTTTTTGGCCAATCGACCGCAAATCAGTCCCTATTCCGCCGCAACTTGGAAATCGGCGATCAGCCCAGCGGACCCTGAAACAGTTCCTCATGCGAGCCCATTCTCACCAGCCTAATCACTGGGTTAGTCTTATGGGGAAGATAAAGAACGACCACATCGACCAAGCCATCGGATAGGTGGAAATCGATGTGGCCGTTGTAGTTTCCGCCCGGGTTTGAGAGCTCGTGGGCGCCATACTCCGCCGGAAGTGACCCATGAGCCACAAGCTCTGCAACCGCCGCTTTAAACTCACTTTTTAGCTGCGGATGCATGCGCATCGTTCGTTTGTAGTCCACCTTAAATTGAGCCTCGACTTTAATCTCGAACATCGCTATTCCTCATCGAGGAATGACATAAGCTCATCAGCGTTATTGAATGACGGGCTATCGTCCGGCAAAATCCCCAACTCATGAGCCTCGGCGATCACCATGGCACGCCTCGTCGCCTCGTTGGGCACCTCCGCCCTTCCTACAATCTCAAAAGGAATCTTTCGCTGATTTACCAGCTGCCGAACGGCAAGATTGAGATAGGAATTGAGGCTGAGGCCGACCGAATCCAAGAACTCAGTCGCCTGCTCCTTGAGCCCCTCTTCGATTCGAACCGTCGTAGGCTTAACTGTTGCTGTAGACATTTGCGACCTCCTCGCCCTCGTCTTTTACACCAGTATACCCAATATAAATGGCAATCTGGTGTTAAATAACATCAGATTGCCATGCGTATTCATGTCGCGTGGGCACGATTGATCTACATCAGCCCGCTCAGGGCGATGTCGACGGCTTCGTTGAGGTCGTCGGTGATGTGCACGAGCTCGGGATCGAGCGGGCTGATCATACCGGCGTCCATCACCGGGCCGTTGAGCCAGTCGAACAGGCCCTGCCAGTACTCTGTGCCCACCAGCACGAGGGGCATGCGCTTGACCTTGTGCGTTTGCACCAGCGTGAGCACCTCGAACATCTCGTCGAGCGTGCCAAAGCCGCCGGGAAACACGATGGCGCCCGAGCTGTATTTGACGAACATGGTCTTGCGCACAAAGAAGTAACGGAAGTCCATGCCGAGGTTCACGTATTTATTGAGCCCATGCTCGTGCGGCAATTCAATGCCCAGGCCAACTGACTTGCCGTTGACACTCGCCGCTCCCCTGTTGGCCGCTTCCATGATGCCGGGGCCGCCACCGGTGATAACCGCCACGCCGCGCTGGGCAATCTTACGGCCGACCGTGCGCGCCGCCTTGTAGGCCGGGTCCGTCTTGGGCGTGCGGGCACTACCGAAGATGGTCACCGCAGGCCCTAACTCGGCAAGTGCGCCAAAGCCATCGACAAACTCGGCCTGGATGCGCAGTACGCGCCACGGATCGGCATGCAGCCAGTCGGTCGACTCCTCGGGCGCCAGCAGGTTGGCGTAGGTGTTGTCCTTAGGAATCATGGGGCCGCGCATGACCACGGGGCCGCGGCGGTACGTCTCGTCGTAGGCAGGCTCGCCCTCGACGTTCTCATTCTTAATCATGGGTACTCCTATCGAGAAAAAGAAAAGCGGGCGGGGTCGACGCCATGCGCCAAACACCCGCCCGAACATCAACTATTCGGTATGGTACCCACGATGCATCAAGTGCTTGCAAGCTATCGGTCAGCGGTCGTGCGGCCGGTGTCAGCAAATGTGACGACCGGCCGTCGCTCGCCCCTTGCCGTTGCCCGCGCTCTGCAAGCGCCCGCGCCGCTCTTAGTAGTCCACCGCCGCAGGGCTGTTCATCCAGTCGCTCACAAACGCGCCGTAGCGGCCCTCGATAATGGCCTGGCGGGCACGCTGCATAAGGTTGAGCAGGTAGTAGATGTTGTGCATCGAAAGCAGAATGCCGCCGAGCATCTCCTTCTGCGTGACCATGTGGCGAATGAGCGCGCGGCTGTAGCCGCCCGTGCACACCGGGCAGGTGCAGGTGGGGTCGATGGGGCCGTCGTCGTGCGCAAAACGCGCGTTGCGGAAGTTAAGGCGACCTTCACTGGAGAATGCCGTGCCCATGCGGCCGGTGCGCGTCGGCAGCACGCAGTCGAACATATCGATGCCCACGCCCACGCCGCGCACGAGCGTCGTCGGGTTGCCGACGCCCATCAGGTAGCGCGGCTTGTGCTTGGGCATGTACTCGCTCACAAGCGGCGCCAGGGTCTCGAACATGGTCTCGTGGTCCTCGCCCACCGAGTAGCCGCCGATGCCGTAACCGGGGAAGTCACCGCACTCCTCCAGATGGCGCAGAGAGCGCAGGCGCAGATCCAAATGCATGCCGCCCTGGACGATGCCAAAGAGCGCCTGGTCATCGCGGGTGTGAGCCTTGTAGCAGCGCTCGGCCCACATGCTCGACAGCTCCACCGCGCGCTCAACGTAGGCGCGCGTGGCGGGATAGCCCGGGCACTGGTCCAGCTGCATGCAGATGTCGGAGCCGAGCTTCATGGCGATCTCCATGTTGTCCTCGGGTGTCCAGAACACGTGGCGGCCGTCGTAATCGTTGACGATAAAGCGCACGCCCTCGTCGGTGAGCTTGACGGCGTCGTTGTGGCTGAACACCTGGAAACCGCCCGAGTCGGTGAGGATAGGACCGTGCCAGTTCATAAACTTGTGCAGGCCGCCCAGCTCGGCGATAGTGTCCTCGCCGGGACGCATGGACAGATGATAGGTGTTGGCAAGCACGATCTGGGCGCCGAGCTGTTTGACGGTCTCGGTAGGAATGCCCTTGACGTTTGCCTTGGTGCCCACGGGCATAAAGATCGGCGTCTCGATGTCGCCGTGCGGGGTGTGCAGCACGCCGGCACGCGCATGCGTCGTCGGATCCTCGGCGATCAGGTCGAATTTAAAAAGGCTCTGGTCCATAAACTGGAACTCCTTGGTTGCGGTTCATACGCAAAACATTATACGGGCAACCCGCGAGAAGCACCGACTCGACAGAAACTGGTGCAAAGGGGTCATAGTCGTTTAAGAACGTCCATTACAGTCGAAATTGTCAGCCCGGGACCGTCTCGGGCTACGATTGAGGCGCGCCCAGAACGGGCCGCCGACCGGGCGCCCGCGCACGGCCGAACGTCCCTGCCCCGAGAGGGCCCGTTGGGTGCTGCCGGCGCGGGGCGCGCCGCCCCCGACGGCTGATAGGAAAGTGCCGGGCAGGTGCCGCGGCTGGTAATGTGAGTGCCGAGGGGGAGGCCATCCGGTCGAACGACTACCGGAAGGATACCACCGTGAAAGCGCCATCCACCAGACCCGCGGCCGTGCTCGGCCTGGACGTCGGCAAGTCATCGCACTGGGCCTGCCTGATCGACCGCGACGGGGAGGTGCTGGACAGCGCCCCCGTCCGCAACAGGGAGGCCGAGCTCGACGCGCTGTTCGCC